>NZ_JADIZS010000047.1:0-24043 GCF_016704685.1 Candidatus Amarolinea dominans | reverse complement strand
AGGCGCAGCGCCCGGCCATCGAATCGGTTTGCGGCGACCTGCCTTCTGGGGTACAATTCGACTGAAAGCAGCAGAGGGAATGGAAGAAGTGGCGCAGAGCAAAGGTTGTCAAGAGCAAAACAGAGAGGGGATACCATGAACGGAACAACCGCAGGATACGCTCGTCTGACTGTGAGCGTGCCGCTTGAGTTGAAGCAACGTGTCCAGTTGATCTGTACTCGGCGTCGCCTGTCCATGGACGAGTATCTGATGGAGGCGTTGGAAGAGCGCCTGGCGAACGATCTGACCCTGTCCGATGACGACGGCAGTTGGTTGACTCTGACGGCGCGCGCCGATCCGGTATTGGCCGAACTATGGAGCAACGAGAAAGATGCTGCCTATGATCGCCTGTGAACAAGGCGATGTCGTCCTGTCGCCTTTATGTTCAGCGACGAACGCGGAGGCAAACGTCGCCCGGCGGTCGTTCTCAGCACGGGTGATTATCACCGCAAACGGCAGGAAGCAATCATTGCCGCAATCACCAGCAACGTAGACCGGGCGCTCTTGGGCGATCATCTCATCGCTGGTTGGCGCGAGGCTGGCCTGCTCTGGCCTTCGACAGCCACAGGAATCATCCGCACCGTCAAACAGTCCATGATCGAACGTCGGCTCGGCAGGATGCTTGCGGCGGACATGGAAGCTATCCGCGGCCAATGGCGCCGTATGCTGGCGTTGTAGCCGACTGATTCGTAGGAACATTCCATCCAACGGCGACCTGCGCCAGCGGCAATACCCAACATCCACCCATCGAGAGAGCGCATCCCGTGATGCGCTCTCTCTTTCTCGAACCCTGGCATGACCTGCAGGCGCAGCGCCCGGCCATCGAATCGGTTTGCGGCGACCTGCCTTCTGGGGTACAATTCGGGTGCAAGCAGCGGAAGGAGTCGAGACAAAAATATGACAACTCAAACGATCAGCTTGAAGCACCAGCTTCTGGCGTTGCTGGAGTCATTTCCTGAAGATACACTGCGTGAAGTGGTCACGTTTGTCGAGTTCCTGAACTTCAGGCGCCAGACACAGACTCACGTGCAGACGCCGTATGTTCCGATTACCCTGGGTGGGCTGTGGCAAGGTATTACGCTGCAAGATGAAGATGTGGCTGCCGTACGACGCGAAATGTGGCAAAATTTCGGAGAACGCGGCCTATGAGCCAATTTGTGACAGATACGCATGCCTTGCATTGGCATGTGACCAATGATGCGAGACTCTCTCAAAGAGCGCATCGAGTTTTCCAAGAAACAGACCAGGGACTGCACCAAATACTGATTCCAAGCATCATTCTTGTGGAGCTTGTATATCTGGCCGAAAAAGATCGCCTGCCCTATGCGCTTGTGAATCAGGTCTTCAGTCTACTTGAGACGATAGGTGGTAGCTATGCAATAGCGGCACTCGACGAGAAAATTGCGGCGACGTTGCGTAAGGTTGATCGCAGTCTTGTACCCGACATGCCAGATCGCATTATCACCGCCACGGCTCTTCAATTCAATCTACCGCTCATTTCTCGTGATGCTAGAATTCGGCAGGCAGGGATCGTCTCTACCATCTGGTAGCTCATAGACGCTACCAAAGAATTGGAAACGATCGCTGTGGTTTACGAGGCCGCCGGTCTCGGCCAAACACCTGCATCGGTCCAGGCGATCATCGGCGGCGTGGCTGTGCGGCTGGGCCAGTTGCCGATGGAAGATATCCGCCTGGTGGCGCAAATGGTGGCTCGGTTGCAACAGCAGCGACAGGCCGCCGCATCGCATCGCCTGTCGCCGGCCGAGATCGTAACCGAAGCCCGACGCCGGGCCGCCCTGTTGAGCGACGTGCCGCGAGCGGAGATCGCCGCCCGGTTCGAGGCGCTGGCAGAGGAGACCCACGAGCAGGCAAGCGACTTCACTCATAGCTTGCGCGTCGTTCCGCGACGATCATCTCGCTGGCTGGCAGACCGCCAGCCTTGATCGGCGTGCGGCGAACACGAGTCTTGCGTTGTGCGGATGGCGTCGGTAGGGTGACGATGCCCGTCGAAGCGAGGGCGTCCAGGACATGCTGCTTGGCATGGGGATAAGTGATTTCTGCTTTCCTGATCGCAGCAAGCTGGCGAAGCCCCAGTTCGATGATCTCAGGCAAGCGATCCTGGAGCGGCATGATCTGTCGGGCCAACTCATTGGGCAACTGCAGCGGTATCGTGACCATCTTTCACCTCTTGACGGAGTATAGCAAGAGGCATGGAGACCGTCAAATCGGGTGAAAGCAGCCCAACTTTGACAATTCCCCGCGGCTGTGCTAACATGCCCGCAGTCGTGACCCAACAGGCAAGATGATGAACAAGATCGCACGTTCGCTCGATTTGGATCAACGCCCCGCCCACGCCGCTGCTCAGCGCACCGCGGCGGCCTTCGTGCGTCTGCCCAACCCACGCTCGTTCGACTGGCGTGGGTTTTATTTTGCTTATTTTTATGGCGCCTACCAGCGCCAGATTGACGGTGCCCACGCATCAGGGTGATGACAAGGACGTTCAAACCCAACCGACCAGGAAGGCCGAGAAGCGTGGCGCACAAGCCCACGCTTCTTTTTTGCCCAACAGGCAACGGCCTCAGGGAGATGAGTCTGTGACAATCGTCTGCCGAGGCGTCCGCGGCGCGACAACCGTGGACAGCAATACCCGTGAAGAAGTCCTGCGCCGCACGCGCGAAATGCTGGCGCTGATGATCCGGCTCAATGGCATCCACCCCGATGAGGTGGCCGCGGCGCTGTTCACCACCACCACCGATGTCAACAGCGAGTTCCCGGCTTTTGCCGCCCGCCAGTTGGGCTGGCTGAACGCCGCGCTGATGTGCGGACATGAGATGGCGGTGCCCGGCGCGCTGGGCATGTGCATCCGTGTGCTGGTCTTTTGGAACACGGACCGCGCCGCGGCCGATCTGCACCATGTCTATGTGCGCGGCGCACGCCACCTGCGCCCGGACAAAGCTGCCCTGCCGCCGGTGAACTGGGACAGCCTCAATGACTGGATCGAGCGCCAGATGCAGAGCTGGCGCGAACGACGCCAGGCGCAGAACCAGGCCCTGCTGCCGCCTCGCCGCGCCCGCGCCGGTCGCAACCGCTATGATTTATGTCAACTCAGAGGATTCAGCGCCCATGAAAATAGCAGACAACCAAGCATTGAACCCCGCTCAGGCCCCGGCCACCGCGGCCGAGCCAGGCGCCGGTCACGCGACGGCGAGCGCCTTCCGCGGCATTTCAGGGCGAGCATGGTGCGTATTCGGAGCAAGCCGGCCAGCAGCACTTCGACGAGCCGGTGCTGACCCTGCCCTGCCACACCTTCGAGGAGATCTTTGGACTGGTGGAAAAGGGCGGCGCGGACTTTGGTGTGGCGCCGGTGGAGAACTCGGTGGCCGGCTCGATCAACAAGACCTACGATCTGCTGCTGGAGCGGGACTTGACCGTGGTGGGCGAGATTCTGCTGCGCGTGCGCCACAACCTGCTGGCCCTGCCCGGCACCGGCATGGCCGACATCCAGCAGGTGCGCTCGCACCCGCAGGCGCTGGCGCAGTGCGAGCGTTACCTGAACCAACACGGCTGGCGCGCGATCCCCTGGTATGACACGGCCGGCAGCGCCAAAGAACTGGCGCAGCATCCAGAGCCGGGCGTGGCGGTGATTGCCAGCGCGCTAGCCGGCCGCACCTACGGGTTGACCGTCCTGGAAGAGGGCATCGAGGACATGCTCTGGAACTTCACGCGCTTCTTCGTGGTGGCGCAGCGGGGCGCGGCCATGCCGGCTCGCATCGCTGGCGATGAGCCGCACAAGACCTCGCTGGTCTTTGCGACACCGCACACGCCGGGCGCGCTGCACGGCTGCCTGGGTGAATTTGCCAGCCGCGGCATCAACCTGGCCAAGCTGGAAAGCCGGCCGCGGCGCAATCGCCCCTGGCACTACGTCTTCTACCTCGATTTCGAAGGCGACTGGCGCCAGCCCGCCTGCCAGGAAGCGCTCGTCGCCCTCCTGGCCCGCGCCGCGTTCGTCAAACTGCTCGGCAGCTACCCGGCCGCGCGTATGCCCGAAATGGGCGAAGCCAGCCAGGACGCGCTGTTGCAGATCTGAAAGTACAAAGTGCAAAGTGCAAAGTACAAAGTAGCAGAGGGTCGCGTGCGATGCGGCGTAGACGCATCGAAAATCGAAGAACGGTTAGTGTCACCCGGTTTTCGCAAAATCGAAAATCGAAAGGAGTATTTATGATCGTAGTCATGAAGCCAGGGGCAACGGCGGGGGAGATTGGGGCGGTGATCGCCAGGGTGCAGGAGTTGGGCCTGACGCCGCATCCGATATATGGCGAGGAGCACACGGTGGTGGCGGTCGTGGGTAACGAGCGCAAAATTGACAAGGAAATTTTCGAGGTGATGCCCGGCGTCGAAAAGACGATGGTGGTCATGCACCCCTTCAAGCTCGCCAGCCGCACTTCGAAGCCGGAAGATACCGTGATCGCGCTCAATGGCGTCAAGATCGGCGGCAAGAGGTTGGTCATCATGGCCGGGCCGTGTTCGGTTGAAAGCCGCAGCCAGGTGCTGGAAACGGCCTGGGCGGTCAAGGAGGCCGGCGCGACTATTCTACGCGGCGGCGCGTTCAAGCCGCGCAGCTCGCCCTACAGCTTCCAGGGCTTGGGCCTCAAGGGTCTGGAATACCTGGCGGAGGCGCGGGAGGCGACCGGGCTGTACATCGTGACCGAGGTGATGACGCCCGAAGCGGTGCCGATGGTGGCCGAATACGCAGATATTTTGCAGATCGGCGCGCGCAACATGCAAAACTACGGCCTGCTGCACGCGGTGGGCAGAATCCAACGCCCGGTGCTGCTCAAGCGCGGGCTGATGTCCACCATCGAGGAGCTGCTGATGTCGGCCGAGTACATCCTGAGCAACGGCAACTACCGCGTGATGCTGTGCGAACGCGGCATCCGCACCTTCGAGACCTACACGCGCAACACGTTCGATCTGAACGCGGTGCCCGTCATCAAGCAGCTCAGCCATCTGCCGGTCATCGCCGATCCCAGTCACGCCACCGGCAAGTCGGAGTTGGTGATCCCGATGGCGCGGGCGGCCATTGCGGCCGGCGCGGATGGTCTCATCCTGGAAGTCCATCCCGCCCCGGAAACAGCCCTGTCGGACGGCGCGCAGAGTCTCAGGCCGGAGAAATTCGCCGGGGAGGCCGGCTGAAGCCGCCGATGAATTCGGAAAGGCGGCACCGCCACGCACGCCGTTCCGATCTGTAAATTAGAGGAAAATCATCATGATCATTGTTATGAGACCGGCCGCTTCTGAGGCCGAAATCCGCACGGTGGTTGGGCGCGTGGAGCGCATGGGCTACAAGGTCCACCTGAGTCAGGGCGAGGCGCGCACGGTGATCGGCGTGGTGGGCGAAAAACCGATCGTGGACCGTGAGCAGTTCGATATGATGGAAGGCGTGGAACGGACGGTGCGCATCTTACAGCCGTTCAAGCTGG
This sequence comes from Candidatus Amarolinea dominans, assembly GCF_016704685.1. Classification (NCBI taxonomy): domain Bacteria; kingdom Bacillati; phylum Chloroflexota; class Caldilineae; order Caldilineales; family Candidatus Amarolineaceae; genus Candidatus Amarolinea; species Candidatus Amarolinea dominans. The sequence goes on along the minus strand of NZ_JADIZS010000047.1, from coordinate 18,524 downwards.
CCGGCCGCGAGTTTCATGCGGCCGATACGGTGATTGACGTCAGCGGCGTCAAGATTGGCGGCAATCAGATCATCCTCATGGCCGGGCCGTGCTCGGTGGAAAGCCGCACGCAACTGCTGGAAACGGCCTGGGCGGTCAAGGAGGCGGGCGCGCATATTCTGCGCGGCGGCGCGTTCAAGCCGCGCAGTTCGCCCTACAGCTTTCAGGGCATGGGCGAGGAGGGGTTGCAAATCCTGGCCGAGGCGCGTGAGCAGACCGGCCTGCCTATCGTCACCGAGGTCATGGCGCCGGAGCAGGTGGCGCTGGTGGCTGAATACAGCGACATCTTGCAGATCGGCGCGCGCAACATGCAGAACTACGCGCTGCTGCACGCGGTGGGACGCAGCAATCGCCCGGTCTTTCTGAAGCGCGGCATGATGTCCACCATCGAAGAATGGCTGATGTCGGCCGAGTATGTGCTGAGCAACGGCAACTACCAGGTCATGCTGTGCGAACGCGGCATCCGCACCTTCGAACGCTACACGCGCAACACCCTGGACATCAACGCCATCCCGGTGCTCAAGCAGCTCAGCCATCTGCCGGTGATTGGCGACCCCAGCCACGGCACGGGCAAATGGGACCTGGTGGCGGCTACGGCCAAAGCCTGCGTCGCGGCCGGCGCGGACGGCCTGATGATCGAGGTGCATCCAAACCCGGCCGAGGCCCTGTCGGACGGCGCGCAGAGCTTGAAACCGGAGAAGTTCGCCCAATTGGTCAGGGAATTGAAAGCCGTGGCCGCGGCCGTGGGCCGCGCCCTGTAGCCGCTGAGGTATCTTCTCAATTTGTAGGGGCGCACCCTTGCGGTCGCCCACGCGGGCAGGCGCAAGGCCATGCCCCTACCCCGGATTATTGAAAAGTGGACGCGAGGCTGGTCGGCGCAGGCCGACCTGGCGGCGGAACGCCCCTTCGCCCCGAATTCATTCGGCGGGCTTCGCCCCGAATTCATTCGGCGGCGCTGATTTACAGGCCATGCAAAAAAGGCGCTTTTCTGGCTCTTGTGGTAGAATAGAGTTCATTCTGTGCATAAACTCTAATAACCGCTGTGAAATTAACGCAGCCAGCCATGCTGCATCTTGATGAGCGAACTATTTCATGACACCAGAACCTGATATTGACCTGGAGCACTCCTGTCCCTTCGTGGGCACTGACTTCGATCGAACCGTCCATTTCGGCTATCCGACGCATGAGAATCTCTGCTTTGCCCTGACGCGCGCCGAAGGGATCGAAATCGAGCATCAGGACACCTTTTGCCTGACGCGTGAGCACGTGCGCTGTCCACTCTATGTCAAGGCTGCGCCTTCGAGGACACGGGCCGCGGTCCTGGCCGAAGCGGACGACGCCGACGAACCTGCGGCGCTCACCGCGCTGCGCTATGTGCTGCTGGGCGCGGTCGTGGTCGGCCTGGCCCTGGCCCTGGTCTGGTTTTGGCCGCAGATTCGCAGCCTGATCGAGCCTGCACGCGTGGTGATTGCCGAACGCGCCACCGCGACGCTGCCAGCCTCCACGGCAGAGGTCACTGCCACCGATTTCGTCCTGCAGGCCGTTGATGGCACGCCCATGCCCACGTCGCCGCCGTTCACAGCCACGAATACCCCCACCTCCACAGCGCCGCCGCCCACGTTCACCCCAACCGCGACTGCGACTGCGACTGCGTCACCGCCGCCGACCGCCACACCCACGCTGACGCCGCGCCCGCGCGCCACCAATACGCCGGTGCGCGCCACGCCCACCCGGCGCCCCACGGCCGCGCCGGCGACGATTGACAAAGCGCCCGTGTTGATCGCGCCGGCCAACAACCTCGTGACGAACGGCGAAGTCACCTTTGCCTGGAATTGGGCCGGCCCACCGCTGGCCGCCAACCAGGGCTTCGAGATACGGGTCTGGCGCGAGGGTCAGCCGGATCACTACGGCGCCAGCTCGCCGGTCACGACCAACAGCACCACCGTTGGCCTGGCCGGGTCCTATGGCGTGCAGCAGGGCGGCAGTGGCCGCTATTTCTGGACTGTGGCGGTCGTGCAGTTGAACCCCTACCGCCGCATTGGGCCGGAAGCCTCGGCACGCGTGCTCATGGTCGAACTGCCGGGCGGCGGCCCCACACCGGCGCCAACCCTGCCACCCTGAGAACTGGGCGCACGCCCTGATCGAAACATCGCCACAAGGAGTCTTTGAACATGCGTCTTGACGGACTGCGGCTGCGCCCGCACGCTTTTTGGATCGCGCTCTTGGTGGGCACAATCGCCGTCTCCTGTCTTCTCGCCTGGTCTGGCCCCGTTGCCGCCAACCCAGTGGCCGACATCAGCGGCTGGGCCAGCGTCACCGCCCTGCCCGAAGCCCTGGACAGCACGGCCGCGGTGGCCCTGGGCGATTGGCTGTACGTCATGGGCGGACGCAACAGCGCAGGTAACGCCCTGAGCACGGTGCGGCGCGCCCGCATCAATGCCAACGGTACGCTCGGCGCCTGGCAGACCACCACCCCGCTGCCCGTGGCCCTCTACAGCCACAACGCCACGGTAGCCAACAATCGCATCTATGTGGCGGCCGGCTACGGCGCCAACTACGAACGCGCGGTCTACATGACCACCGCGGCCGCGGATGGCTCATTGGCGCCCTGGCAAAGCCTGACCCCGCTGCCCGACGGACAGCAGCGCGTGACCCATGCGCTGGCAGCGGTGGGCAATCAGCTTTTCGTCATCGGCGGCTACTTCCAGAACCCACTGGCGTCGGTCTGGCGGGCGAACATTCAGGCCAACGGCAGTCTCGGCGCGTGGACCGCCGCGCCCGCCCTGCCGACCCCCCTCTACCGCCTGAGCGCAGTGGTGTTCGACAACGCGCTCTGGGTCAGCGGCGGCCGGCCCACCACAGCCACGGTCTCGCGCCAGGTCTACCGCGCACGGCTGCAGAACGACGGCAGCCTGGCCCCCTGGGAGAACCTGGGCGCAGCCCTGGCCGAAGGCCGCGCCGACCATGCCAGCGTGGCCGATCAGGGCCGTCTCTTCATTGTCGGCGGCACCGACGGCGCGGCCATCGAATCAACCGTCTTCGTCTTCGGCCTGGGCAGCAGCCTGACGCCGCTCCCGCCTGGCGCCTCACTGCCGGTTCCCCGTGCGCGCATGGCGATAGCCGCCAGCCAGGGCCATGACATCTACATCATCGGTGGCTGGAACGGATCAGCGCCCAGCGCCACCGTCTTCCAGGCGCGGGTTCAGCCGCCCACCCCCACGCCGACGGCCACACCGACACGCACGCCAACCGGTACGCGCACGCCGACCGCAACCCCCACGGTCACCCGCACCCCCACGCTCACGCCCACCTTGACGCCCACGCCGACCGCGACGGCCACGCCCACGGCCACCTTCACCGCCACGCCGACCGCCACCGTCACCCCAACGCCTGACCTGACCCTGCGCCTGACCGGCAGCCGCAGCGGGTCAATCAGTTGGGGCGACGAGATCACCTACACCATCGAGTACCAGGTGGGCGACGTGCCGGTGGAAAACGTTATCATCAGCAACACCCTGCCGATACTGCCCGCCGGCGCCTGGGAAATCGTTGACTTGGGCGGCGGCGAATTGATCGGCAACGCGGTGCATTGGAATCTATCCGCGCTGGCCGCGCAGCAAACGGGCAGTGTCAGCTACCGCATCCGCCTGCCAGCCGCGCCCCCCACCGCCACTCCCACCGACACGCCGACTATTACGCCCACGGCCACCGATACGACCACCCCGGTAGACACCGCCACGCCCACCAACACGCCCGCGGTCACCGCCACCCCCACGGCTAGTTGGACACCCACGCCGACCGCTCCGTTCACAGCAACGCCCACGCCAGCCGCCCGCCCCCCCGCCACGCAACGCCCACGCCAACGTTAGCCGTCACCCCAACGTCTACGCCGACCAGCGTGACCGGGGTCGCGCAGTTCAGAGGTCGTCTCATTCAGCCCGGCGGCGGCAGCGTGCCCGGCTTTGCCTTTGTGCAACTTTGGGCCTCCGCCGATCCCAACCTGCTCGGCGCCTTCCTGGGCAACACTCAGAGCGACGGCAGCGGCTTTTTTGCCCTGCAAACCAGTGATCTGTCCTGGGCGGCCTATCATCTCTATCTCGCGCCCCAAGACCCCAATCAATACCAGTTCAATGTGGCGCTGGCTGGGCCGGGCGGCGTCAGCGTGAGCAATCGCTGGATCCGCTTCGCGAGTCCAGGCAGCGGCATCTTCGCTGACAACCTGTTCATCGTGACCTACCTGGCAACCTCGACGCCGACCGCGACGCCGCTGCCAACGGCCACGCCGACCGACACGCCGCTGCCAACGGCCACACCGACCGACACCCCGCTGCCAACGGCCACGCCGACCGATACCCCGCTGCCAACGGCCACGCCGACCGATACCCCGCTGGCAACGGCCACGCCGACCGATACCCCGCTGGCAACGGTCACACCGACCGATACCCCGCTGCCAACGGCCACGCCGACCGATACCCCGCTGCCAACGGCCACGCCGACCGATACACCGCTGGCAACGGCCACGCCGACCGATACACCGCTGCCCACGGCCACGCCGACCGACACGCCGCTGCCAACGGCCACGCCGACCGACACGGCGCTGGTGACCAGCACGCCGACCGCTACCCCGACATCAACGCCGACCTCCTTTGCCACGCCCGTTCGGCGTGGGGCGTTGAGTGCGGCGCTGACCGCGGGCAGTCGCTCGCCGCGGCTCCAGGATGGCTGTCATGACAGCCTGGTGCTGGTCAATGTGGGCGCGCAGGCCAGTTGGACGGCCAATGGGGCAACGGCAACGACCCAGAGCCATCAATGGTTGAACGGCTGCCTGCTCTTTGCGCCGATCATCCCCCGTTGAAGACATCAACACGGCGGAAGCCATGGCTGACACGCCTGTCATAGAGAACGCAACGACTTTTCGCCGCCGATCGGTCGCCATCGTGGGCCTGGGCCTGATGGGCGGCTCCCTGGCGCTGGCCCTCAAGGCTGCAGGGCACCAGGGCCGCCTCATCGGCATTGCCCGGCGGCCGCAGACGCTGCACACGGCGCAGGCGCTCGGCGCCATTGATGACGCCGACAGCGATCTGTCAGCGGTTAGTGCGGCCGACCTGGTGATTCTGGCGACGCCGGTGCGCACCTTGCTGCGCCAGATCCCCGAGGTGACCCAGCACATGCAGCCGGGCGCGCTGCTGCTTGACCTGGGCAGCACTAAGCAAACGGTGTGCGCGGCGCTGGCGCTGACGCCGCCGGCGTTACAAGTGCTGGGCGGTCATCCGATGTGCGGCAAAGAAACGTCGGGACTGGAAGTGGCCGAGGCGACGCTGTATCAAGACAAGACCTTTGTGCTGTGCCCGCTGTCCCGCACCAGCCCGACCAGCCTGGCGACCGGCCTGGCGTTGATCGAAGCGCTGGGCGCGCGACCCCTCGTCATGGAGCCGGCCCGCCATGATCGCCTGGTGGCGACCATCAGCCATCTGCCTTATCTGTTGGCCGCCGCCCTGGTGAACCTGACCAGCCAGGTGGGCGCAGACGATGCCGAGGTATGGCAGGTGGCCGCCAGCGGTTTTCGGGACACCTCCCGCCTGGCCGGCAGCGACCCGGCCATGATGTTGGACATCTTGTTGACCAATCGGCCAGCCGTGCGCGCCGCGCTGGCAGCCTTCCGCCAGGAGCTGGAGCAACTGGACGCCTGGCTGGCCGACGACGACGAAACGGCCCTGCTGCACCGGCTGCAAGCGGCGCAGGCGCAGCGTCTCGCCTTTGCTCGGGGCCAGGTTGTGAGTGGGGGACAGGTTTAACGCAGGGACGCAAAGTGGACTGAGAATTCAAGGATGGGAAGGTCACACATGAACAGTTTGACCGTGCAGCGGTCGGAAGCGCTGATCGGGCAGGTGCGAGTACCCGGCGACAAATCCATTTCACATCGGGCCGTCCTGTTCGGCTCCCTGGCCGATGGCGTCAGCCGGGTGCGTGGCTTTCCGCGCGGGGGCGACTGCCTGGCGACCCTGGAGTGTGTGCGCCGTCTCGGCATCGAGATCGAAGAGGCCGGCGCGGACGAGCTGCTGATTCATGGCCGCGGGCTGCACGGCTGGCAGGAGCCATCCCTGCCGCTCGATTGCGTCACCTCCGGCACGACCATGCGCCTGTTGGCCGGGCTGGTGGCCGGCGCGGGCATCTTCGCGGTGCTCAGCGGCGGGCCGCAGCTCAGCCGGCGCCCGATGGGACGCGTGGCCGAACCGCTGCGCAAGATGGGCGCGATCGTGCTGGGTCGCCAACGCGGCACGCTGCCGCCGCTGGCGATTCAGGGCGGCAACCTGCGCGGTATTGACTACCGGCTGCCGATCGCCAGCGCCCAGGTCAAATCGGCGATCCTGCTGGCCGGCCTCTTCACACACGACCTGACGGTGGTGGTCGAACCTGGTCCCAGCCGCGATCACACCGAGCGCATGTTGCGCGCCATGGGCGCACCGGTGCATACCCTGGGCGCCAAAATCACCAGCGAAGCGCCCACAACGCCCTTGCAGCCGCTGGATCTGCGCGTGCCGGCCGACATGTCTTCGGCCGCGTTTCTGCTGACGGCTGCCGTCCTGGTGCCAGGATCAGTCATCACCCTGGAGGATGTGGTGCTCAACCCCACCCGCCGCGGGTTGTTCGACATCCTGCGCCGCATGGGCGCGGACCTGCGTATCAGCGAAGAGACGGAGGTCTGCGGCGAGCCGGTGGGGCACATCACCGCACGGCCTGGCCCGCTGACGGCAACCACCGTGGCGGGAGAAATGGTGGTGCGCGCCATTGACGAACTACCGGTGCTGGCGGTGGCCGCAACCCAGGCGCATGGCATCACCACCGTGCGCAACGCCGAAGAATTGCGCGTCAAGGAGACCGACCGCATCAGCACGGTGGTGGCCGAGCTGCGCAAGCTGGGCGCACACATCGAGGCGCAGCCTGACGGCTTCATCGTCGAAGGGCCGACCCCGCTGCGCGGCGCCGTGGTGGATTCGCACGGCGATCACCGCCTGGCCATGGCCCTGTGCGTTGCCGGGCTGCTGGCGCACGGTGAAACCACCATCATGGACACGGAATGCATGGCCGATTCGTTTCCTGGCTTCGAGCGCCTGCTGGTCAAGCTGGGCGCCGAGGTGAGCTGATGGAGACGGCGGGCCGGAAGCGCCTGGGACTCCTGGGCTGGCCTGTGGCCCATTCGCTCAGCCCGGCCATGCACAACGCCGCCCTGGCCGCCTTGGGCCTGCCCTGGACCTACGAACTGCTGCCGACGCCGCCCGCTGACCTGGCGGCCGCCGTGCGCAGGCTGCGAACCGAGGGCTTCATCGGCGCCAACGTCACCGTGCCGCACAAGCAGGCGGTGCTGGCCCTGGTAGATGACCTGACGCCGGCGGCGCGGGCGATGGGCGCGGTCAACACCCTCTTTTGGGCCACGCCGGCGCTGCAAGGGGAAAACAAGGCTATTGGCACCGACGACGGGCCGATGGTAGAATACGGAGAGATGCGTGTCTCACGCCTGTTGGGAGACAACACCGACGGCAGCGGTTTCATCGCCGATTTGCTGGCGCACGGGGTCCAAGTGATCGGGCAGCAGGTGTTGGTAATTGGCGGAGGTGGCGCGGCGCGGGCCGTGGTCTTTGCCCTTGTGGCGGCCGGCGCAGCCGTGACCATCGTCAACCGCACGCTGGCGCACGCCGAAACCATTGCCGCAATCGTCACTTATCATTACCCGGCGGCGTCTGTATCCTGTGCGCGCTTCCCCGAGGCCCTGGCCCCCGCGGCCGCGGGCGCGGGGCTGATCGTCAACACCACCTCGGTGGGCATGTGGCCGGATGAGGATGCGATGCCCTGGGATCAGGCCTTGGCGCTGCGGCCTGACCAGATCGTGTATGACCTGGTTTACAGACCCCGCCTGACCACCTTCCTGCGCCATGCCCAGGTGGGCGGCGCACGCGTGATTGACGGTCTGGGCATGCTGGTGCAGCAGGGCGCCGCCGCCCTCACCCGCTGGACTGGCAGGCCGGCCCCGGTGGCTGTCATGCGTGCCGCGGCCGAAGCAGCCCTGGCGCAACATTGAGCGCCAGTCGAATGCGCTCATCACGGGCGGGGATCAGCCAGTCGGCGCAGGCCGACTTGGCAATGGTTGCAGCGGTTTCAACCGCCGGTATAGTTGTGAAAGGAATCCTATGAACACACCCGTGGATCAGGTCGGTTTGGCCCCCTACTGGCTCCTTTGCGCCATTGCCGCCGGCGCAATGATGCTGGCCGATTACTGGCTGACCCTGTGGGCGGCGCAGCCGGCGCTGCGGGCCGGCGCTGTGTACGAACTCAACCCCTGGCTGCGGTCGGCCGTGACCAATCAACGTTGGTTTTATGGGCCGTTCATGGCCGCGGCGCTGGGTGTCATCGTCATGTTGGGACTGATCGGCAGCATGGTGCGCGGCGCGGAAGATGCCTTCCTCTTTTATGCCCTCAGCAGCGGCATCATCGTGACGCGGCTGCACCTGGTGATCTTGCATCTGCTCAACCGCCTGCGCCCGGCCCGGCGCGCAGATTCGCCCCTGCGCGTGCTAACCGTATCCGCGGCCCTGCTCAAACTAGCCAAACAGCAAACGGCGCTGACTGTGCTGTGGACCCTGGGCGTCCGTTTCAACCGCTTGCCCTGGCTGCAGCCCTGGCTGGTAGGCGCGGCCGCCGGCTTCATGCTCATGGCCGCCATGTCGCTGTTCTGGCATGAAATCGAACTGCGCCGCCTGCGCCGCACCTACTCCGCCAGCGCCCCGTTGCCCATCAAGAACAATTCCCGCCCGTAAAAACGACTCCTCCGCGCCCTTGCGTTGAATTCGTCAACGCCAAGACCCAAAGGGCGTCCTTGCCCCGCGCTTCACCGTGAGAGCGAGATGCGATCCACCTCGATCACATCCGCGCCGCCGGGCTGAATGTGCAGCCGCGGCAAGCCTGCCCGCTCAGGATCGTATAGCCCGGTCATGAGGCGATAGACCCCTGGCGCCAAATCAGCCGGCAGATCAAGATCATAGGTCGTGACGGCCACCTCGCCCGGCAGCCACGCGCGGGTGGGACGGTCGCCCGGCGCCAGATTGACCTGGCTGCGCATCTGCCCATCCTCATCCCACAACTGCACGAAACTGCCCAGATCGGTCGCCGGAGAGATCAGCGCCTGCCAGGCCAGGGTGACGCGCCAGGTCTGCCCCGGTCGGTCAGGCCGCGGGGCCAGATTGGCGCCCAGCAGGCGCAGCACGCCGTCGAAGTCCGCGCCGATGGTGATCTCCAGCGGCGGCGGATCGAAGCGCCGCGTGCTGCTCAGCACGGTCAACGGTAAGATGGCCGCGACGCCGGCCGGCGTCCCATCCGCCCCGCTCAGCGCCAGGTGCAGGTTCCAGGCGCCGGCCGTGGCGCTGATGGGCAGCGACGGCGCGGCCAGGGTCAACACCTGCGCCTGCGCCGGCCAGGCAGACGGCGCCCAGTCAGACGCCAGGGCCAGGATTGGGCCGGGCAGCGCAGTTCCGTCCGCGGCCTGCCATTCCAGGTGCAGGCGATAATCGGCCGCGGGCGCCATCTCCCCCACCTGCCACCAGAGCGCCAGCGCCAGGCGAGATCCAGGCTCCGCGGCCGCCGGCGCCAGCCAGCCGCGGCTGAGGGTCAGGTCAGGCGCCAGGCGCTGCGCCGCGGGCAGGGTCACAGCAGCGGCCGGCGCGGGCGGGCCGGCCAGTCCTTGCCTGACCAGCGCCGGTATCTGCACAGCGGTCAGGCGCACCCCGGCGCCCTGCGAAACGCCACGAGCGTCCAGCGCCTCCAGGCTGGCGGGCTGACCCTCGGCATAGACGCGCAAGCGCACGTCGTAGACGCCAGCCGGTGTACCCGCCCACATCTGTAGGGGCACGACGGCAAATACCGGTGCGCCTGGCCGCCAGCGGTTGGTGGGGAAATCGTACACTGACAGGCGCCGGTCGGCTATTTGCCCCCACACCTGGCCCTGGTCATCCACGATCTCCGCGGCCAGCTTGAGGTCCGCGCTGAGCGGCTGCAGGGCCTGCCATTCCAGGCGCAGCGTCGAAGTCGGCACGCCGGCCGCCGCGGGCTGGCTCCACCCCAGCAGCTTCACCTGGCCGCCAAAGGTCAGATCGCTGGGCACGGTCAGCGGCGGCGCGGCGCTGAACACCGCGTCCGGCGGCAGGGAAAAATGGCGCAGGCCGATCTGCGCGAACTGAGCCGCGACCGGCAGCTCGGTCCCCGCCCGCGTCAGTTGATCGGCCACAAAGCCAACCGGATCCACCACGTTGTCCTGCCAGCTAACCAGCCAGGCCCCCGACCGCCCGGCGACCTGCGCCTGTAACGTCGTTGCCGCGTCGTAACCAAGCACCTGGTTCACATCCAGCACATCGAAGGACGGCAGGCGCAGCGGCGGCCGCGACGGCGCATAGTAATTCCAGACCGGAAAGGCATGACCGCTCACCAGAATGATGATTTCACTATCTTGACTATGCGAAACTGCATAGTGAGCCGCGCCGCGCCAATCGGCTTTGGCGAAAGCGGGGTCGGAGAACCAGTTGTTTACGGATTGGATGGAGAGCAGCAGCGCCAGGCCAAGCAGAAGCCCCGCCAACGGCCGGCCGCGCCCGCTGCGCCAGGTCCACAAACCGCTCAGCCCGCTGCCCAACAGCAGGTAGAACGCGGGCGTCACCAGCATGAGGTAGCGGGGATTGAATTTGGGTGTGCGCCAGGCGGTGAGCAGAGTGAGGAACACCGGCAGCAGCAGATAGAGGAGCAAAAAGAGGATGAGAGCCAGGCCGGCGCGGCGGCGATCTGCGACCTGGCGCAGGAGCAAGACCAGGCCGAGCAGCGCCGCAGCCAGGATAAGGCCCCACGCGGGCAGCCAGGCAACCGCGGTCGTTTCCAGCATCATCTCCGGCGCGCCCAGGGTGAGGGCGATGGCGAGATGGCGTAGGGCTTCACCGATCTTCAGCGGGCCTTGCCAGTAGCTGGCGTCTACCTGGTAGCGGTTGAGCAGGAAGGGGAGCCAGGGGATGTAGAGCAGTAGAACGGCAACGGTCGCCAGCCCAGCCTCAAGCAGGCGTTGGCGCCAATCGGCAGCAGAGCGCAGCCAAAGCGCCAGCAGATAGAAAATTCCCAGGGCCAGGAGGAGAAAAAGGGCGAAGTAGTGGGTGTAGAGCGCGGCCGCGGCGGTGAGCACGGCCGTCAGCCACAACCAACGCCGCGCGTGCGCAGCGCCGGTCATGAGCAGCCGCAGCAGGAGGTAGGCGATCAGAACGCCCAAGCCGGTGAGCAGGGTGTAGTTGCGCGCCTCTTGCGCGTAGTAAAGCCAGGGCGGCGAAAGAACGGTCAGGAGGAGCAGCGCGAATGAATTCGGGGCGCCGCCCCCCGGCCCCCCCCCGCCCCCCCGGGCCCCCCCCGGCCCCCCCCGGGGCCCGCCCCCCCCCCCCCCCCCCCCCCCCCCCCCCCCCCCGCCCCCCCCCCCCCCCCCCCCAGGACCCCCCCCCCCCCCCAATGGATTCGGGACGAGACGCCCGCCGAATGAATTCGGGGCGAATGGGCGTTCCGCCGCAAGGTCGGCCTGCGCCGACCGGCGCCGCGTCCGCGCAGCGCCGCCGAATGAATTCGGGGCGAACGGGCGTTCCGCCGCAAGGTCGGCCTGCGCCGACCCACGCCGCGTCCGCGCAGGTGGACGCCTGGCGGTACGCCCTTTAGGTGCGATTTCAATCGCCTGGCCCGAGGCAAACCGCCAGAGGCGGCGCTGCAGGGCCAGGAGCAGGGGGAGGGTGAGCAGGCCGGCGGCCACGGAGGGGAAGCGCAGGGCCCATTCGCTGGCGCCGGCCAGCCGCGTCCAACCGGCGACCAGGACGTAGTAGAGCGGCGGCTGGATGTCGTCGGCGGTCCAGCGCGCCAGATCGGCCAGATTGCGCTGGCTGATGGCCGCGGTCACGCCTTCATCGTACCAGAGGCTGGGGCCGGCCAGGCGGTGAAGGCGCAGCGCCAGGGCCAGCAAGAGGAGAAGCAGCACAGGCCACAGACGGCGAGCGGGATGGATCGGGTGTGTTGGCATGATGGGAATTGTAACGCAGGAGCGGTGAGCGTCCAAACCGGCGGCGCCGCGGAGGCCGGCTCGCTAACTTGCGGCGGGGGTGGTGTAGCTGACCAGTTGTTCCTGCAGGCGTTGAACCCGGCGCTCCAGGCCGCCCGGCTCCTCCAGCGGCTCGCCGCGGGCCGCGGCCAGGGTCAATTGCGCTGAGCAGGCGGCAGAAGCCGATGCCGCGGCTGATGGCCCAGTCAATGATGCCGCCGCAGAGTGCGCCCGATTGGGAGAGGAACGCGATGTGGCCGCGGGGCGGCATGTCTTTGACGAAGGTGGTGTTGAGCATTGGAGCGCAAAGGCGCCAGGACGCAGCGGCCTCGATCAAGCCAGTTTACGCAAGGGGGCCGGTCCTCGATGCCATCGAGCCAGCGGAGCAGAAACGATGATGCAAAAGAACAGAGCCGGTCGGGGGTGACCGGCTCCGCAGGCGCTGGGTTGATCGCCCCAACGCTGACTTCGACGCTGTGTCGCTAACAGATCACACTCTCGACAGTGTGAAGCGTATCTGGTCCGCTCAGCACGTCGTACGCAGTATCAGCGCCATTGCCCCCCTTGACCGTGTCCAGCGCGCCGTCGCCGCCGCAGCCGCCCCCCGCGTAGAGGATGTCGTTGCCCGCGTCTCCAGTGAGTACGTCCGCGCCGATCCCGCCATCAAGGGTGTCATTGCCAACGTCGCCCAGCAGCGTGTCATTGCCCGCGCCGCCACTGAGAGTGTCGTTGCCGGCCTGTCCATAAAGGGTGTCATCGCCATCATTGCCATTCATAATGTCGTCGTTCGCCCCGCCTTCCGTGCCGCCATACAGGGTGTCATTGTCAGCGCCGCCGTTCATGGTGTCGCTGCCGGCCTTACCGTAGATGACATCGTCCCCGGCATCGCCATCGAGCAGGTCGTTGCCATTGCCGCCGTTGATCGTGTCCCGCACCCCGCCGGCCATCGTGTCGTTGCCGTTGCCGCCGCTCAGGATGTTGGCGTTGCCATCACCCACGATGACATCGTCGAAGGCGGAGCCATTGACAATCTCGATGGCGCCGAGTACGTCGCTGTTCCCATACCCGTCGTTGCTCGCCGCGCCCACACCCAGGTCGAGGACGATGCCGCCCACAGCAAACTGGTAATTGGCCGTGTCGGCGCTGTTGAAAATTCCCCCACTACTGCTAAAAGCACTGTTGTTAGAAATGGTGCTGTTGGTGATAGTCACTTCGGTACCGGATTGCATCTTGATGGCGCCGCCGTGAGCGTCGTAGGTTCCGTCAGCGATGTTGTCAGAGAGGGTACTGTTGGCAATATTCAAAATACCGCTCTGTACCCTAATGCCGCCGCCATCCCAATTGGTGGAAGGATGCCCATTCGAGATGGTGATGTTGTTGAGCGTCAGATTGGCGCCAGTGGACAAGTTGTTGAGCGTCAGATTGTCGGCAGTGTACAAATAGAAGATGCGGAACGCAGGTGTGTTCGCATCACTGCTGCGTTTGATGGTGGAACCATTGCCGTTGATGGTGATCTGGCTGGTGATAACGGGCAGGCCGTTGCCGCCCCTGTTGTTGGCGGAGTTGTCAATGGTATCCAGTATGTAGTTTGCACTGGAAGCCAGTTCGATGACGTCGGCCCCGCTGCCGGCGGTGCAGTCCGTCGAACCGGATTGGCTATCGTCGTTGGCATTAATGATGGCTTCCCGCAGGGAGCATTGGCCGTTGGTGTTTTGTTCGTATGCGGTGGTGGTAACGGTGATGGTGGCCTCGATGCCGTCGCAGACCGGCATGTGGATGTCCATCACGATCACGTCCGGGCGGGCGCTGCGGGCCAGGGCTTGGGCCTCCAGACCGTCATGAGCCATGCCCACCACGTGCAGGCCATAGGCGGTCAGCAGATTGTGGAGACCCTCCAAAAAGATGGGTTGGTCGTCCACCAGCAGCACCCGCAGGTCTTTGAGGGGGCCAGCCAGCTCCCCGATTCCTTCCCGCCCCACCGGGAAGCTGATTTCGATGGCCGTGCCCTCCCCCGGCCGGCTGCGGATTTGCAGGTCGCCGCCCAGGGCCGCGGCGCGCTCGGCCATGCCCGCCAAGCCGAAATGTCCCGCGTCCGCAGTGGACGGTCCCGCGGGCTGACCCAGGTCGGAGAGCGGCCGGGCCGTGTCGGGGAGAAGCGCCCGGGCGTCGAAGCCCCGCCCCGCGTCGGCGATGGTCACGCGCATCCGCGCCCCCTCCTGGCGGAAGCTGACCCGGGCCTGCTCCACGCCGCTGTGCCGCCGGACGTTGGTCAGGCTCTCCTGGATGATGCGCAGCAGGTGCAGCTCCTTGTCTGGCGGCAGCAGCAGACCGGGCTGGGGCGGCAGATCCAGCGTCACCTCCATCTGGTAGAGCTGGCGCAGACGGACGGTGTAGGCTTGCAGATTGCCCCAGAAGTCCTGGGGCGCCGCAGCCAGGCTGCTGCGCATGCCCAGGATGAACTCCCGGACCTGGTTGTGGCCTTCTTGGGCCACTTCGCCCAACTGTTCCAGGGCGAGGAGGCCGGCCTCTTCCTTGCCCGCGGCCAGGAGGGCGGCGGCGGTTTGGCTTTGCAGGCTGAGAAAGCCAAAGATCTGCCCCAGGTGGTCGTGGAGATCCCGGCCGATCTGCGCCCGCTCCTCCAGCACCGCGATCGAGCGCTGCTGGCTGAGCAGCCGGGCCTCGGTGATCATGCGCTCTGTGACGTCCCGGCTGAAGCGGGCATAGCCCAGCAGATGGCCGGCGCTGTCGTAGATGCCGGCGATGCGGGAGGCGATCTGGCGGAGGCCGTTGGGGCCGGCCAGCGCCATCACGTATTCGTGCGCGCCGTGGTTTTCCACCCGGCGCAGCCCCGCCTCGAAGCGGGCCGCGTCCCGCTCCTGGGCGCAGATGTGGGCGATGGGTTGGCCCAGGGCGTCGGCCTCACGGATGCCGTACATCGCCTCGGCCCGATGGTTGAAAAAGGTGATGCGCAGCTCCCGGTCGGTGGTAATGATGGCGTAGTCCGTGGCGCTGCGCAGGATGTTGTCGAGATAGGCACGGGCGTCGGCCAACGCGATCGTCCGCTCGGCCACCCGCCCATCCAGATCCCGGACCAGGGCGCGGAGTTCGCCGGTCATTTTGTTGAAGGATTCGGTCACATAGCCAAACTCGTCGCGCGCCAGCACTGGGATGGTCACATCCAACTGTCCGGCATCCACTTTTCGCAGGCCCACCAATAGATTGTCCAGCGGCCGCACCAGGACGGCGCGAAAATAGAAGGGGATGGTCAGAAGCAGCACGGCCGTGCTGAGCAGGATTACGTAGAAATAGGGTAGTAGAAAGGTGTGCAGGGTGCGGCGGAATTCGAGATGGAATGCTGCAGCCGCGCCGTCCGCGTTCCCGGCGTAGGGCAAATCCTGGGCAAGCTGAAAATAGGCCAGCCGGGTGTTGCCGTTCCCCGGCAGCGCGCCGAGCAGCCGATAGGAATGCCAGGGAACGCGCATGTCGAACGGGACAGGGTCGTCAAGGGCCACGAAGCTTGTCTCGAAGACGCCATCCGGGTAAAGGGTCAACTGCAGGGTATTTCGGTGCGTTTCAGTGCGGGATTCAGGCAGATTCAGCCAGGTGACGGTCGTTTTTTGGGGCGCGCGGTGAATGTAGAGACCCCCGACTTCGTTGGCGGCCGGCGGGTCCAGATCCAGCCCCAGCAGGAAAATGGCCGGGACGCGGCCGTATTGAAACAACGAATCTAGCAGGAATGCCTCCCGGCCAAAAGAGACGACTGAATTGCGCATGACATAGAATTCGGACCAATTCTTGCCGAAAAAGGGAAAGGCGAAGCCGATCGCCGCATGGTTGTATTCTTCGGGCAACGATTCATCCCACGCAGGCTCGAAGCGGTAGGCAACCCAGTTGGTGGTGTATCCGCCCCGCGCGTTCGGGCTAAAGCGCAGGGTCTTGCCCGTCAGGTCGCTGTTCGGATTGTGGTAGGATTGGGTGAAGGGTTGAGTGAGCAAATAGCCCATCGCTCCGGTGAGCGCCATCAGGCTCGCCAGAGAAACCGCCGCTAGTTTGACGATGAACGAGGTCTGCTCCGGCAGCGCCTGCAGGTAATAAAGGATGAAAATCAGCACGGTGGCCAGAATCCCCACTGAGATGAGCGCGAAAGCGACATATTCGGAAAAAGGGGCATTGTCTCGTAATAGACTGATCCCCATGATGAGAAGCAGGAGCAGCCCGATCAGTGCGGTGTTGCGCGCGCGCCGCGCCAGCGCCTCCCTGGGTTGCCAGAATTTGCGCCAATAAGGGGCCGGCCGGAGGTCGGCCAGGGCGACCTTGCGCAGCGCCACCCACGCGATCCAGACGATGAAGAAGATGAGCGTCCACCCCGGGCGATAGCGGATGGCGCCCTGTGCCAGCATGACGTAGCGGTAGATGGCAAATCCCAGCTCCCCCAACGGATAGAGCAGGGAGAGCCAGAAGGCCACACGCATCTCCCGCATCTCCGCGGGGAAGGCGGTCGGAAAGCGATAGGCGAATTGCAGCAGGCAGACCAGTCCGGCGGTCAGGAAGACGGTTTGCAGGGGCAAGACGAGCTGGCCGGCGTGGGGATAGAGGGTTTCCTCCAAGAAGATGCACAGGATGGCGCCCGCCATTCCCGCAAAGGCCCCCAGGAGAAAGCACATCGTCACCGCTTTTTCGCCATGCTGCCGGGCGCGGCGCAGCAGCAGTCCCAGGTAAGCGATCACAAAGCCGATGAAGATGAGCAGAGAGAAATCGCTGAGCGCAGTGGGGGTCAAGTAGAAAGGATGCATAGTTGCTCCTACAGGCGTTGAACCCGGCGCTCCAGGCCGCCCGGCTCCTCCAGCGGCTCGCCGCGGGCCGCGGCCAGGGTCAATTGCAGCGAGCGGATGAGCGCCTGGCCGATCAACGCCACGAAGTCGGCCAGGTCGCCGGCGTCTGCTCCTTCCAACGCCAGCAGGTAGTCGCCGCGGGCTTCGAGCTGGATGATGACCGGCGCGAAGCCGTGCTGCATCAAGATGAGGTTGGTAAGCTCAAGCCAGGATGATGCGCGCGTCCACGGCGATGGCGCCCTGACCGGCGGGCATGACCAGCAGCGGGTTGATGTCCAGTTCGCTGATCTGCGGATGATCCACGGCCATCTGCCCGACGCGCAGCAGGGCATCCACCAGCGCGGCGCGGTCGGCCGGCGGCTGACCGCGCAGGCCGTCGAGCAGGCGCGCGCCGCGTACCTCGGCGATCATCTCCTCGGCGTCCTGCTGCGTGAGGGGCGCCAGGCGAAAGCTGACGTCGGCCAGCGCTTCGACGTAGATGCCGCCCAGGCCGAACATGACGAGCGGGCCGAAGGTGGGGTCACGCTGCACGCCGATGATGACCTCCTGCCCGCCGATCAGCATTTTTTGGATGAGGACGCCGCGCACGTGCGCGCGGGGCTGGCTGGCGCGCGCGCGGGCGATGAGCGCCTCGAAGCCGGCGCGGGCGGCATCCGCGTCGCGCACGTCCAGGAGTACGCCGCCCACATCGGTCTTGTGCAGGATGTCTGGGCTGATCAGCTTGAGCGCCACCGGAAAACCGATCGCCTGCGCCATCTGCGCCGCCTCGTCGGTCGTAGTTGCCAGGCCGGTGGCCGCCACGGCCAGGCCATACGCGGCCAGCAGCGCTTCACTGGCGGCCGCATCGAGAACCTGCTGACCGCCCGCCGTCGCCGCCTGGAATGCCAGGCGTCGGAGGGCAGCCTCGTCGGCGGTGACTACGCGCAATCCGGTGGGTTGCGTTGCAGGTGGGCGCGCCAGCCAGGCCGCGCGTTGCCAAAGCACGCCGGCCGCGGACACGGTCTGGTCGGGGAAGACATAGGCCGGGATGTGTGCGGCGTGCGCGGCTCGATTGGCCGCGTCCAGGCTGGCAGCGCCCATCAGGCAGGCGAGCAGTGGCTTGCCCGGTTGCGCGGCGGCGGACGCGGCGATGGCCTCAACCACGGCCACGGCATCCACCAGGGCCTGCGGCACCAGGATCACGAGCACGCCATCGCAGTCCGGGTCGGCGAGCATCACCTCCAGGGCGCGGCGATAGTCTGCCGCCTCCGCGCCGCCGAGCAGATCCACCGGGCCGGCCACCTGGGCTTCGGGGCCAACGGCCTGGCGCAAGGCAAGCTGCGCGGCGGGGCCGGTGCGCGCCAGGTGCAGGCCCGCGGCTTCCAGTTCATCTGCGGCCAGCGCGGCCGGGCCGCCGGCGTTGGTGAGGATGGCAAAGCGGTTGCCGGCCGGGAGCGGTTGGTAAGTCAACGCCAGCGCACCATGGAACAGGGCTTGAATGGTGGGCGCCTCGATCACCCCGGTCTGCAGACAGGCGGCGTGAAAAGCCACATGCGCGCCTGCCAGCGCACCCG
>NZ_JADIZS010000046.1:0-30414 GCF_016704685.1 Candidatus Amarolinea dominans | reverse complement strand
GGCCTGCCGCTGCTGGTCGAAAGCGCCCAGGCATTAGTAGTTTTTGACCAGCAACAGTTGCGCCCCGAGCCAATCTTCGCCGCGGCCGAAAAAGGCGACGTGGACGCCGCGCTCCGTCTCTTGAACGTATTTGACATTGATCGAGATTGGCGCCAGGCTGCGCAACTTCTGATCGCCTGGCTGGCTGTTTCCAAGAACAAGGAGGCCACTCGCAAGGTGCGCGATCAGATCGTCCGAGAAACGCCTGCGCTCGCGCAAGCACTCGATCCTACTGCCTATGGCCCCGACCCCCTGCGTAAGATGCTGGGGTATCTCGCCGCGGGCTTGGACGATAGCCCTGCGCCGGCGCTGGATTTCCCCCCGACCCCATATGAACATGTGGTTGTAGCGATGGTGGCCGCTGTTGAAAGTGCGGAGGTAGACGCTGAGATGCTCGGACGTCTGCAAAGCGGCCAGATTCAGTATCTGGCCGAAAACGATGGACTGCCCTTGGTCGCTTTTGCCCACAGGAATCCGTCGCATGGAGATCAGTGCTTTGACCGCTATGTGGAAGTACTAGCCGGGTATGGATATCGTGAATACCGTGACAAATCCCTCTGGTGGATGCTTGACGCAGCTCTCTTCCACCCCGATCAACTGTGGATCCAGGACCGTGCCAGGCTGATCGTTTCGAGCGCCCTGGCCGAAAGCAAGGTGAGGTGGCGAGGCTCGCTGCCGTTGACGGCCCTGGCATTACGCGCTTGGATGGGTGAGCAGAAAGCGCTGGATCAGTTCCAGGCGTACATCGCCAAAGTCGCCCAGGATACCGAAGCCATCATCGCTAATGAAACTCTGCAGCAAGATATCTGGGGCAGCCTCAATGAAACTCCGCAGCAAGATATTTGGGGCAGCCTCCGCCGTTGTCTTGCAGCCATCGCTGAGGTGCAGAAGCAACTACTCGACTTAGACTTAGAGACGAAAAAATACCTGGAGCTTTCGGAAGGACTGCGCCGCGGTTTTGCTGGCTTCAAGGTGCCTGCCTATCTGAATCTGGCCGAAGCGATGTGCATCGGTTCTCTCAGCACACCTGGCGACATGGATTCGCAGATTAAGGACGCTCTTCTTTCGGCGGCCCACAACATCCAGGACCCTGTCTTCTGCGCCCGCAGCACAGCACGCGCCGATGCGATGATCGAACAGCAGTGGAAAACAAATAGGCAAGGTGCATCAGTAGCGCAGATTATTGACGGTTTCATCAAGGATCCTTTCGGCCGCGATTTCGCGGCCTTGCACAGGATCGGCGACGGACAGAAATATGCCAGACGCCAACCCAATAACAGGTATCCATTGCCGCCGGAAATGCGGGACGATTCCCGCGTAACATTGTCCGTTCTGGCAAAAGAAGTCTACCGTTGTCCCTCTTTGAGCTGCAATGCCTGAATCCCCAGTATAAACCTGATGATCCTTACCCCACCGATAAACCGTCGTTCATTCACATACCCGATCCAGGGTTCGCCCCTGGCTGGCCGCCCGCTTCGCCGCCGAAGCCCTGGTAGCCTCAGACATATCCGATGCCGAGCGTGTGCAGTTAATCCAAAGGCTGGCGCCCATCGCCGCTCCTGACCCGACTGCGCTGGATACTGTTCTGGCCCGTCTGCTGTTGGCTGCACATCCGTTGTTATTGAACCACCCGGAACACAATGAGCTGATTGCAGCAATTACGAAGGCCGCTGGCGAACTTCAGCAACCGCTTGAACAACACGCTTAGGAGGCGCCGGGATGCCAACCGAAGCCCACAACATCTTCGAAATCACCATCACCGGAACCCAGGCCCCCTACGAAGTGACGGTCACCGGCCCGGGCGCCGCGAACCGATCCGCTCGACCCTGCCGCCGGTTGGTGAGTGGCTCACCGACGACTTGCGCGCCATCCTGGCGGAAATGGCCGAAGACAACTCTTCCGCGCAAGGGCAGAAATTCAACAGGTTGGCAATGCCCTCTATACTGCGCTCTTCAGCCGGGATATCGAACGCGCGTTTTCCAAGGCCCAGGACAGCTTGGGAAGCCAAAGCTTGCGCGTTCGACTGCAGATCGAATCGCCCGAACTAGCTGCGCTGCCCTGGGAAGCGATGCACAATGGCGCAGCCTTCCTGGCTATGGAGAGCGAAACGCCCATCGTGCGCCGCTTCCCACCGGCCGGTAACGACAAAACACCGCCAACCCTGGCGGTCAAGCCGCCGTGCGGATCTGTTCGTAGGCGCCTCACCCCGGTCCGAATCTTGCCAAGATTGATATTCGTAGCGTGGAGCAACAACTGGCGGCGGCGCTCAGGAGTTAGAGCAGAAGCGGCAAGTCCTGCTCTACAGGATGCTCAATCCGGCCTTGGACGAACTGCAAGCGGAGTTGCTCAAGGATTATCACATCCTGGTCTTCTTGGGGCATGGCGCGGCCAAAGACCCAACCAAGGACCAAGAGACCTGCATCTACCTCGACGGGACCAGCCCAGAGGACCTGGAGAACTATCCCTTCATCCGAAATGAGACAGAGCATCGCGGCGCACGCGAAGTCTCGAGCGGCTATGGCGTTGTGGAGGCCCAAGACCTGGCAGCAGCTCTCGATGGGAAAGTGACGCGTCTGGTCTTTCTCGCCGCCTGTAACACAGCCGCGGCAGGCAAAGGTGGGGACCGGCTGCTTGATAGCTTTGCCCAGGGCATGGCCAGCCAAGCGCCGGCCATCGTGGCCATGCAATACTTCATTGGGGCAGACAATGGGGCCAAACTGGCCGAGTTCTTCCTGCGCGCTCTGGCTGAGTTTCGCCGGTTGATCTGGCGATGGTTCAGGCGCGCAACGCTCTCAAACAGGCAGGCCAGAGCACCCGCGATCACTTCTCGCCCGTGATGTATCTGCAAGCGAACGATGGGGCGCTGTTCAGGAAGGCGAAGAATTTGGCGCTGTACGGCCTGGCGGCATTGATTCCGGCGTTGGTCATTCTTGCCATCATCCTGGTACGTGTTTGGACGGATAATCAAGAGCAGAAAGCTTTGAGCACGCTGTCGCACTTACGACTCGCTGCTGGAGGAAATCTTCCCGTCAGATCCCCTGCGCGGGCTTGGGCAGGCGCTCGCAGCCAGGGAAATGGTGCCCGTTAATCAGCGCGGCAGCGAGGATTTCCGAGCTATCGAGAAACGTCTCCGCGATATGGTCACAACAGGTAGGGTAGCCGCGCTGCCAGCGCCACAGAATATCGAGTCCATCAGGTTCGTTCCAGGCAGTCCGCTGCTGTTGATCGGCAGGACAACTGATCCGTCACAAATCCTCGACTTACGGCGGGGTCATTGTTTCATTGACTGCGAGACATGATCAACCTGTCCTGCTCGAACGTCAGACATCAACGCCCTACTTCTTCCTCGAATACTATGGTGACACGCCGAGTGAATTGCGTCGGAAGGAAGATGGCTCGCTCCTCGAGGACTTACCGGAGGATATCCTTTCCGTAGAGGCCAGCCTACTCGCCTCGGTACCGTTCTTCATCGTCCGTTACTTCAACATCACCGAACTTCGCCGTGCAGAGGATGCGTCTCTCATACGCGCCATTGATCCTGTTGAGAAAGCCGTATTCAGCACAAGGCGATTTCTTCCAATCTTTGTCATGCAACCAGAAGGACTCCAGACCAAACCCGGCCCATATCCGCAAGACTGCGGATTACGCTTTCGTCAAGCTGCTATCAGACTCCGTGCGAGATGTCTACTACAGCCCCTTTCCGACAGCCCCCCTTATGATCGTTGATTACTATTATGACCGACCGGCAGAGGTCTGGAGCGCAACTAACGATCCGTTCCTTATGACAACATTGCCCGATGACATCTATCAGGTATTTTTCAGCCCGCAGCCGACAGCCTCGGTATTTGTAGTGAGCTATCTTGAGGAAATCGGAAAGCACGACGATGAAATCCGTAGTCTCACTGATGGGAGTTTTGTTGACTCGCTCCCAGGGGGTATTTCCAAAGTGACATTCAGTCCTGATGCCGAGGCCGGCATTTTTATTCTCGACTATGGCGTTCTGGATAAGCCGAGCGAGATTCGTAACATCAAAGGCGGCCAACGGATGCGATCTCTTCCATACCATGTCTATCATGCCGATGCTGCGCGTCTTGGGGACGAGTCCGTTTTTATCGTGAGCTACCATGAGAGATCGACAACGGACCAATGCTCGGTGAGGTGTTGGGCGTTCGAGACGGCTCGCTCATCGGAACACTCGCATCTCACGGTTTCACGCCGCACTTCGCATCTCATCCGTCGGTCGCCGTTGGGATCATAGATTACTGGGATGACGATCCCGATGAGATCCGGCTCAACACTGACACGGCCGAACGCCTTAAGGGTAACCTTAAGAACGTGTACGTTTCAGAGTGGGGCAGTTATCCCTATTTCGTGCTGACGTATGAAAACTCTGGTGGGGAAGTAGTAAGTGCGATTGACGGAAACACCCTGATCACGCTGCCCGGTAACATTACCGGAGTCGAGTTTGGTGAAGTTGCAGGCGCCTCGTACTTCTTGCTGCGCTATGACAACAAAGTAGAACTTTGGAGCGCAGAACCATCTCCGCTCAAACTGACCGAATTAGGGCCTGGCTTCGCAGAGATTGCCTGGAGTGCTGTGCCAGGGCGTGCCGCTATTCGAACCGATGATGGACGCGCCTACATCATCGCACTTGACTGGCTTGAAGGGGTGGCAAGGAGACTCCACAAAACCTCACGGGAGAAACGCTACTCGAGGGTAGCCTGCAAACCTTTTCGCGATGGGTTATCCGCTGAAACGACACCCGTCTGTCTTAAGCAATAGCAGGAGATTGCTGTGAACAAGCTCAAGCATGCACCCTCACCTCGCCCTTCTCCTCGCCGCGCCGCACCTCGGCGCGAGACCGCCATGCTGGCTGACCAGGTCGCCATGACCGCCCGTATCCTGTCCGTGCAAGGCGAACTGGACCGCCCCCCGGGTGACCGCGTTCCTGCAAGCGGCCGGCCGGCGGGTGGCAGGATGGAAAAATGGCGCCATCTTCGTCCACGTTAGCAGCCACGGCTTCTTTGACGGAGACACACCCGAAACCGCGAAGCCGGGGCTGCTGTTCGGCGACTCGGACGATGTCACCGACGACGACCACCTGTTCTGGGACGACTTCTTCGCGGCGCTGGCACTGCCGGCCGGGGTGGGACTGACGCTCTTGCCCGACCTCTGACACGCAAACCTGCTGGCAGGCCGGGCACCTGCGTACGTCACTGCTCTGGTGATGAAGGCCGCGCGGCGGCGCAGACCTGGCCTGCCGTGCATGCAACCTGCCGCCGGAACACCCGGCCGCGCGGGCATCTCCCCCCACTATGCGACGCTCGCCCTGGCCGAGGCGACGACTGCGGGATTGGCTGACTCGCAGCGAGGCGTTGATGCAAGCCGACGTCCAGGCTGGCAAGGTGCCGCCCTTCTACCGGCCGGAGCTACAAGTGCTGGGCGCTGACAATCAGCCAGCGCCGGGCAGATCTTTCGTGAGGAAGCAGAAATGATCTCAGGAGATGACGAACTTCGCGCGACCAACTTGCCCACCGTGCATATTTGCAGTGCGATCGCAAATTGCACGGTGGGTAGCCTATGACTGAATATTACAGACCCCTGGAGCGGGACGTGCGCAACCTGCGCAATACGGCGACCTGGCCCTGTTTCAGACCTTCCCGGCGGGCACCTGAGCGACTGGCGCGGGATGTGGGCATCGGGTCAACACGGCGGGATTGGCTGGCAGTCCTGGAGGCATCGTTCCGTTTCCTGGTACATGTAACCTGGGCAACGCCTGGTGAAGCGCCGGGTATCAGCTGAGGGGGGCGGGAAACTGGGTCGTGGCTGAGCTTACAAGACAGCCTGCATCGCGGGAAGAGCCGGCGATCTACTTCTGGCGCACGGCTGCGGGCGCTGAAGTGGATGTGATTGTCGAGACGGCGGCGGCGCTGATCCCCGTCGAAATCAAAGCCGCCGTCGGCCCGCAATGACCACGGCATCGCTCGCCGTGACTTCGGCCCGCGCTGCGCACGGCATCATCCGCCCTTGCCGCCGTGCCGTTCGGCGGCCGCGCTGCCTGGCCTGCGGCGCTGGATCGAGACATTAAAGAACACCCTGGAACCTGGCGAGGGTGATCCTGCAATGGGACTCAGGGGGGTGGCGGCACGCTCACCGGGGTCGCAGCACAGGAACGCGCTTGGATCGAGGAATGTCAAGTTGTTGCAGTAACTTGCCATTCGTGGCATACTACTCGCATGGAATTCAAGCACCTGTAGTCTGGCCGACTGTGCCGGCGCCGCTTGTGCGGATGACATCTCCGCACTATTCTGAACACACCAAAATCAGCCATCCACAAGGAGACCACCATGTCAGGCCCACAAACTCGCGGTAGTTGTGTATTCTGCGGTCGGGAATTCGCCAAGGGCGGGCTTTCCCGGCATCTGCCAACATGCCCCAAACGGCAAGAGGCTCAGGCGACAGCCGATGCCACCAAGCGCCAACGGCAGACCCTCTATCATCTCCAGGCGCAGGATGCCTGGGGCGCCGGCTATTTCCTGCATCTGGAGATGCGCGGCAAAGCGACGCTGAAAGACCTGGACGAGTACCTGCGCGCCATCTGGCTGGAGTGCTGCGGGCACTTGAGCTCCTTCAAGATCGCAGGCGCCAGGTACGACAACACGGCCGGTCTCTGGGGCGAGAACGAAGGCCCCTTGATGAACGCGGTGAAGGTGAGCAGCATCTTCCAGCCAGGTCTGGAGCTGTCATACGAGTATGATTTCGGCACGACCTCGGAGCTGACCATCAAGGTCATTGCGGCGCGCGAGGGCAAGCCGCTCAGCGAGCACCCGATCTTCCTGATGGCGCGCAACAAGTTCGAGCCGCCGGCATGTAGCGTTTGCGGCGCGCCCGCGACGTGGTTGTGCTCCGAATGCATGTATCACGAAGATGAGAAATGTGAATTGTGCGACGAGCACGCCCAGGAGCACGAACACGAGGAGATGGTGATGGCGCTGGTGAACTCGCCGCGCACGGGCATGTGCGGGTATGATGGGCCGGCCGAACCGCCGTACTGATGATCCGGCCGAAGGCGGCGTACTTCTTCTACTTTGCGGCGGGCGCGTGCCTGTTGCCATTCCTGGCGCTCTACTATGCCCAGAACGGCATGTCGGCCAGCCAGATCGGGCTGCTCTCTGGTCTGCTCCCGCTGGTGACGCTGGTCAGCGCGCCGCTGTGGGGCGGCCTGGCTGATGCGACGCAGCGACACCGGCCGGTGTTGCTGCTGGCGATGGCGGGCAGCATCGTCGTGGTGGTGGCCCTATCGCAGACGAGCGGGTTGCGCTGGCTCATCCCGTTGGTCATCCTGAATGCCTTCTTCCTGGCGCCGGTCATCCCGCTGGTTGACAACACCGTCTTGACCATGCTGGGCGACCGCAAGAGCCTGTACGGCCGGCAGCGCATCGGCGGCGCGTTCGGGTGGGGCCTGATGGCGCCGGTCGCGGGCTGGTTGATTGACCGCGCCGGCATGTCGGCCGCCTTCGGCGGCTACGCGCTGCTGATGCTCGGCTGCCTGGTCACGGTGGCGGGGCTGCCCATCGAACGCGCCGGCGGCCGCGGCTCTTATTGGCGTGGGGTGGCCGCCCTGCTGCGCAACGGGCCGTGGGTGATCTTCCTCGCCAGCATCCTGATCGGCGGCCTGGCGCTCTCCATCGAGATGAGCTTCCTCTTCCTCTACATGGAGCAGCTCGGCGCCAGCAAGACGCTGATGGGGATCACGCTGGCGGTTTCGACGGTCAGCGAGCTGCCGGTGTGGTTCTTCGCAGACCGGCTGATCGAGCGCCTGGGCACGCGCAAAGTGCTGGCGCTCTCGCTGCTGGCGTGCGCCGTGCAAGGTTTCGGCTACAGCCTGATGACGAACCCGCTGGTCGTGCTGCCGATTCAACTGCTGCATGGCCTGGCGTTCTCCGCCAGTTGGGCCGCGGGTGTGGCGCTGTCGGGCGAAATCGCGCCAAAGGGAATGGGCGCGACCGCGCAGGGAGTGTTCGGCGCGGTGTCGTGGGGCGTACGCGCGATGCTGGGGTCAGTGTTGGGCGGGCTGCTGTTCGAGTACTTCGGCCCCGCGGCCGCCTTCCGCTGGGGCGGCGTCGCGGCGCTGGTGGGGATTGGGTTTTTGTGGGTGGCGAGCCGGCGCACAGAGGCTCGATAGGCTGATTCACGAGGAACGCGCCGGAGGCGGGCAGCCGCAACGATAATCAGGCTGGTTGCCCAGCCATCGAAGCTCGGCGGGGCCGCGTTACGTCGAGACCGCCTCCTGGCTTGTCTCATACTTCTGCCGCACATCCTCCAACCGCCGGGTGCGCCCTGCGATCTTCTGTTGGCGCGCCCGACGGATCGTTGCCAGAAAAGCCGGATGTCTGGCAATCAAGTCGTCTGCCACATCATCTTCCATGCCGATCCTGGTCAAGTGGATAGGTTCAGCTCGCCACGATCTCCCGCACGAGCGCCACTACCTCGGCCAGTTTTTCCACGCTCACTTTGTCCATCGTATCGGTCGGGAAATGAGCCAGGTTGAAGGCGCCCTGGGAGCTGAACGCGAGAGCGGGCACGCCGCGGAAGGAGAAGGTCGAGTGGTTGCTCTGCGGCCACGGCTCCGTCCATTGCAGCGCAGGGTAGCGAGCCACGATCGCTTCCAGACGGGCGGTCAACGCTGGAGAGGTGTTGAATCGGGCAACGGTGTTCGGCCCGTGTACGTAGCCGGCGCCGTCCATGTTGATCGCCAGGGCGACCTCGGCGAAGGAGGCCTCGCCGGCGCGGCGCACGTATTCATCATCGCCGATCGGCATATATTCCTCGCTGTCGAAGGCGATGAACTCCAGGTCGAACGGCAGCACCGCGCCGCAGGGGTTTCCGCCAGCGCCAGCAGCGCGGCGCCGCCAGGCATTGTCGAGCGCCCGGGGTATTGAAGCGTGTCGAAGTGCGCCATCAGCGCCATGCGCTGCGGAGGCGCGCCGGGCGGACGAGCGCCGGGTTTGCGCCACGATGTTGGCGGCGATCGCGGGATATTTGGCGCAGTCCAGGCGCAGATGGAGCGGCGCCGGTTGGGCCAACAGGCGCTCGATGACGGCAACCGGCGTGGTGGCGGCAGGAATCTCCAGCTCCCAGTCGGCGGTGAACTGTTCGTACTGCGGCGTGGGCGGGGGCGGCGCCAGCACCGCGGCCGGTCGTTTGCTTTCCAGCAGGCCGATGATGGCGTGGTCGCGCTCGCCGGCCAGGAACCATGACTTGGGCGCCAGCGGTTCATTCACCAGCTCGCCGTGCAACAGCGCGATCCGGTCCGTCAGGTCGGCCGCGGCCAGCTCAGTCAGCGTGGCTGCAGGAACAACCGTCGCAGTCACGTCGCACGCGGGCGAAAAGGCGTTGGCCTCGACCGGCAGGGCATCGCCTCCGGCGGACAGCCAGGCGCCTGCGCACTGCCAGCCGGTGCAGGCGTAGGTCTGTTCCTCGACGACCAGCCCCAGGGCGCTGAAAACGTCACGCACGTAGGCGGCCGCGGCCTGGTTGGCCGGCGAGCCGACGGGTCGGCAGCCGATCTCGACGCTCAGTTTGTAAAGATGGCGGGTCAATTGGGTATGCATGTCATCCTCAACGCAAATGGTGATTTCATGGTGTCTCTGCTTTCCCACTGTCCGCGGGCCATGCAGACCAGGTTGGGCCGCTGACGCCACTATCGCGCTGGAGTGGGAGGTCCCGCCGGGGTTCGGACGGGGGGGGGGGGGGCCGGGCGCCCGGCCCGCCGGGGGCCCGCCGGGGGGGGCCGGGGGGCCGGGCGGCCGGCGGGCGGGCCGGGGGGCCCCCCCGGCCCCCCCCCGCCCCGCCCCCCCCGGGGGGCGGGGCCCCCCCCCGGGGGCCCCCCCCCCCCCCCCCCCCCCCCCCCCGCCCCCCGCCCCGCGCGCCGCCCCCCCGGCCCCCCCCCCCGCCCCCCCCGGGGGTTGCCCGGCCCCCCCGGGCCCCCCCCCCCCCGCCGCAGCCCCCCCCGGCGGGTTCGGCTCGTTGGGGTACCGAGCCGGTTGTTCCTAGCCTTTGATGGTCAGGTAGCCCGTCTGGTAGAGCAGGGGCAGAACCTGCAGCCGTTCGATGTCATAGCTGCTGAAGGCCAATTCGCCAACGTTCAGATCGTCCAGTTGTCGGATGTCGTAGTGCTGGTTTTGGATCAGTTGGATCAGGAAAGTGGGCGTGCCGCTCTCGAACCAGTAATTGCGGAAATCCTGGCCGTCCAGCAGGAGCAGCAGCGAAAAGGGATTGTACACCGTCTCGCCGCGGCGCGAAAAAGCGAAGCCGTTGTACCAGCTCCGTATCTCGACCAGGAGGGTGGACAGATCGCACCCCTCTCTATCGGCAAAGCTCTGCAGGTAGTCCCCGAAGTTTTGCTCGGTAGAAGCTTGCGCATGATTGCCTCCGTCTATCGAGTGCGTTGGACCGCATTCATTGTCCCGATTGCTCACCTCTCGTGCTGCAACGCTCGCCAGTTCGGCGCCTCGAGGCGCACCTCAGACGCTGAACAAATCTGCCACCTTGACCGCGAATCCGGCCAATACGCCCTCGCCGGTCAGCGTGTCATCCTCATTGAATTCTTCGATCATGGTGGGCGAATGAAAGACCAATACCTTGCGCGCCGACGGTTCGACGACCCAGACCCATGTCACACCGATGGCGAAGTATTCGGCCAACTTCTCGCGCAGGTCCTGCCAGCGGTCATCGGGCGACATGATCTCCACCACCAGGTCGGGCGCCACGGTCAGATAGCCCTTGACCGGCTGCGCCAGGCGGCTCGTCGAGATGAAGGCGATGTCTGCGGCGCGCACGCGATCCGGATTGCGCCGCGTGTAGATGCCAACCTCGCCGCCTGTGACTCGCCCCAGGCGCTGCCGACGCACGAAGGCGCGCAATTCACTTCCCAGGTTGAACTCAATCGTCCCGTGCTCATCGCCGGTTGGGGTCATGGTCACAATCCTCCCATCAATCAGCTCGCTCGGGCCGATGTCGCCCAGCGCCAGCAGTTCTTCTCCGGTAATCGGCTTCGTTCTGCGCTTCGGCAGAGCCGTCATCACAGCCATCGCATCACCTCATAACTCTCTCCTGGGAATTCGATGTGAACATCATTAATATCACCCAAATTATACCACAAGCCCCGTGTGCCTGCAGACTATCGCGCGCGAGCGTCACTACCTGGGAGCGCGGGCGCCTCACGCGCTGCCTGCACCGCAAGGTGAGACGTCCATGACAGGCAGCGCGGCAGTATTTCCTATCCGCCGAATTTGACGCAATGAGTCATGTAAAGCACAATGGCAGGTGAGAGTCTGTTGAACATGTGTACCAACGAGGAAAAAAGACCATGACAAACGCAATGACCTGGCAGAGCGGCCTTTCGCAGGCGCCTGCGCCCCCCTTGGCCGACGGAATCCCGCTGCTCGGCAGCGCCCTCCCCTTGATGAACGACCCGCTCACTTTCCTGGAGCAGCAGTATCTGAAGCACGGCCCGGTGTTCACGGTCAAGGCGCTCAACCGGCGCTTCACGGTCCTGGCCGGCCCTGAGGCCAACCAGTTCCTGACCGCGGCCGGCGATGCGCATCTCAGCGGCCGTTACACCTGGGCCACCTTTGCCGATGAGATCGAATCGAAATACTTCCTGGCCGCCATTGATGGCGAGCCCCATTCGCGCATGCGCAAAATTCTCAAGAAGCCCTACAGCCGCACGGCCATCATGGAGCAGTTGCCCACCGCGGTGACGTTGACGCGCACGCTGCTGGCAGACTGGCAGCCGGGCGCCACCTTCGTGGTCTTCCCCACCATACAGCGCCTGATCGGAGAACAGATCGGCCGTTTGCTGTTGGGCAGCGGGCCGGGCGACTATTTCCCAGACTTCGTCCTTTTCATGCGCACCCTGCTCAACGCCGTGCTGGGCCAATGGCCCAAAATCAGCCTGCGCCTGCCACCCTATCGCCGGGCCAAGGCGCGTGTCATGCAACTGGCCGCCGACATGCTGGCCAGCCATCGGGCACAGCCCAAGTCGGCAGACGATGGCGACTTGATTGATTACCTGCTGGCCGCCTCGGCCGACAACCCCTGACATGCTCTCCGAGCCGGAACTGCTGATCGGCGCGCTGGGGCCTTACCTGGCCGGCATTGACACGGCCGCGGGCAGACCTCATTCTTGATCTATGCGCTGCTCAAACAGCCCGAAACGCTGGCCCGCCTGGCAAACCGAAATTGACGCGGTTTTTGCCGCAGGCCCGCTGACCGCCGACCGGCTGCGCAAGATGCCCATCCTGCACGCCACCGCGCAGGAGACGCTGCGCCTCTACCCGGTGGCGCCGATGGTGCCGCGCACCGTCATCGAGCCGTTCACCTTCGCCGGCTGCCAACTGCAAGCGATGGAACCGGTCATGGCCGCGACCGGTGTGGCCCATTTCGACCCGCGCATCTACAGGGACCCCCATCGCTTCGACATTGATCGCTGCCTGCCCCCGCGCCAGGAGACGCGCCAGCCCGGCGCCTTTGCGCCCTACGGCTTTGGCGCGCACACCTGCGCCGGCGCCGGTTTTGCCGAGGTGCTCATCATGCTCACCGCGGCCACGCTGTTCCACGAATTGGAATTCGCGCTGGCCGACCCGGCGTACCAACTGCGCCGCACCTACAGCCCCTCGCCCGCGCCCGACAAGCACTGCCGAGTGCGCGTGGTGCGGAGGAGGGGGTAGGGATTATTACCAGCCGATAGTGGCGGTGACGGCCGGGTGGTCGGAGGCTGGGCTGGGGATGAAGCGGGCTTGGCGCACGTCGGTTCCGGCTGAGACGAAGATGTGGTCAATTTTGCGCTGTGGCTGCTGACCCTGGTCGTCCCGCCAGGCGGGCCAGCGCAGGGTCCAACTGTCCGCCAACTGCTGCGTGGTCAGGCGATACTGCTCGCTGTCGGGCCGGAAGTTGAAATCGCCCAGCGCGATGACGTTCGTGCGTCCTGCCATCAGTTCGAGCAGTTGCTGCTGCTGAATGAGCGGCCCACCATTGCCCAGGTGATTGACGAAGACCTCGAAGGTGCGGTCGCCCACGGTGATTTGCGCGGCAATGACCGCCACCTGCTCTCCCTCGCTGAACAGGTAATAGGTGCGTGGATTTTCGATGGGAAAGCGGGAGAGCAGGGCAATGCCGAAGGTGCCGGCCACGGTCTTGGGGCCGTAGTAGGCGTACATGCCGAGCTTGATTGGCAAAATAGCGCACCAGGTCGCCGTTGCCGCCGGCAATGCGCGTTGTCGGACTCCTGCAGGCCGATGATGTCCGCGCTGACCTCAGCCAGCAGCCGTAACTGCCCGGCCGGGTCGCGCTGCCCCTCCGCTGTAGCCCTGTTGAATGTTGTAGGTCAGGATGGTGAGTTGGCGGGCCTGACCGGCGGGCGGCGCTGGCTTGGCCGTGATCAGTTGGGCGCCCACAAGCGCCAGAACGCCCACCAGCGTCAGCGCGGCGGCTAAGACAGGCGTCGAAGTCCACGCGATCTGAGAGCGGGCCGTCTGCAGCAGGGCCAGCACGAGTACCACGCCGGCCGCCAGGTGAACCGCCCAGAACTGATTGCGGAACAGCGGGCCGATCACCGGGATGTAGTCGTAGACGGTGGTGAAGACGTGGGCGAAGATCATGACCAACAGGAAGAAGGCGGCCAGGCCAAAGCTGCGGCCCAGGCTGGGAAGCGAAGGCTGGCGTTGAGCGATGGTCTGCAGCAGCAGCACGGCATCGAGCAGCAGAATGGGCCAGAGCAGCAGCGTCAGAACCAGGGGGATGTGGAAGCTCCAGGGGGTTGACGGCTCGAGCAGGGGAAAGGCGGATGGGTCGGCCGTGAAGGCCGGCTGCTGCAGCCGGGCGGTCAGCGCCAGGGCCAGCAGGAGGACGAGGTTCAAGACGAGAATGACCGGGCGGGAGAGGGTCGGCAGTCCCAGGGGCCGCGCCATGAGCCAGCCAAAGCTCACCAACGCCAGGAAATAGAGAAACAGGATGAGCCGCTGATCCATGCGCCGGTCCAGCGCCAGGACATGGGGCGCGGAGAAGACGACATAGAGCAGGAAAATCACGGCCATGAGGCCCAGGACAGGGCCGGTAGCGCCACGGCCGGCCGCGGGCGGAGCGGCCGGCGTCTCGTGATCTTCCCGATCGGGCCAGCCACGAATCAGGAGAACCAGGGCCAGCAGGGCCAGTCCCCAGCCGATGCCCTGGAACATGCCGCCGGTTGAAATGTCCGGGCCGGAGCCGAAGGTGCGCAGGGCCGCGGAGAGGGCAAGGGCCACGGTCAGCCCCGCGCCCAGGTCGGTTGCGCTGGCAGCGCGCTTGCGCCAGAGATAGGCCGAAAAGAGCAGCAGTGAGCAGGCCACACCCAGGCCGGCGACGAACATCCGGCCCCGCGTATCCAGGAAGGGCTCCAGCACACGGCTCAGCAGAACCAGGGTTGCCAGGATGAACAGCAGATGGCGCGCGGCCGCGGCGCCAGAGCAGCAACAGGAGTGGGGGAGAAGAAGAGCAGCACCGCCACGATCTCCGGCGGGATGTTGGTACCCAGCAGGCCGAACGTAGATGGCCTCCACGAAGTCAGCCAGGAGCTGGAAGAAAAAGAGGAAGAATACCGCATAGACGGTTGTGCGTTGTAAAGTGGGCGAAAGTCGCATCATGATCTCCTGTCTGGAATCCGGATGGCGCCGGTCGTAACGCAAGCCTCCGGTTTGCATCGTTGGCGCACCGAAGCAAGCTGTGTGACCGACGGCGTCGTCACGCCGGAGGCGTGACCTACGGTTGGAGCGAGTCGGCCCGTGAATTCATTCATGGGCTGTCTGTCCAGGATGATAGCCTGCTTGCAGCGGTTGTCAAATAGCGCAGGTTGTGCTAAGCCTGTTTTCGACACCCCAATGGGTAGTAGGTCATCAGGCACTTGCCACAAGCCGTCGCGTAGAACGTTTGAGCGAAAACAGGACTGTTCCTACAGGTTGTGTGCGATTTGCCAATGACCACAAGCTGTTGTATAAAAACATCTGTTCTATGTCGAAAACAGGCTAAGTTTCGGTTGCTTTATTATTTGTGCGGCCAATTTGTGCGGCCAATGAGGAGGTTCTCTTGTCTGTGATTTCACACCGTCCCTATGTGATCGGCATTGCCGGCGGCACGGCCTCTGGCAAGACGACGATGACGAACACCATCGTGCGCACGGTTGGCCCCAGCCGCGGTGATCATTGCCTACGACTCCTACTACAAGGATTTGAGCCATGTCCCGCTGGCCGAACGCCTGCTGACGACCAATTTCGATCATCCTGATTCCCTGGATACGCCCCTCCTGGCCGAGCATTTGCATCAACTGCGCCGCGGTGAGGCGGTGGAGACGCCCACGTATGACTTTGTCACCTGCACGCGGCTGGCAGCCACGCGCCTGGTGGAGCCGTGCGATGTGATCATTGTGGACGGCATCCTGGCTGGCCCTGGCCTCGGAGGAGCTGAGCGGTCTGTATGATCTGAAGATTTTCGTAGACCTGAGCGCGGACGAGCGCCTGCTGCGACGCATCGAGCGCGATGTGCGCGAGCGCCAGCGCACCATCGAATCGGTGATCGCGCAGTACCGGCAAACGGTGCGACCGATGCACGATCAGTTCGTGGAGCCGAGCAAGCGCTTTCGCCGATTTCATTGTCTCCGGCGAGACAACGCAGAGCCATGCGCTGGAAACCGTGGCCGGCCATGTGCGCGCCCGCATCTTGAGCGCCCGCCTGGACGCGCTGCAGCAGATTGGCGCCGCGCTGCTGGCCGCGGATCCCACCACGGTGAAGAACGACATCGTGCGCCTGGCCGCGCAGGAACTGCTGGCCGACACGGTGACGCTGCATCAGTACGACGCCGGTCGCGGCGAGTTCCTGGACCCGACTGCGTTTTCTGCTTCGTGGCCGCCTGGCGGGGGAGATGGCCCTGCCGCGACGTCAGGGCCTCAGCGCCTATGTCATTGCGCATGGCACGGTGGTGGTGCCTGATGCCACCAACGACCTGCCGCCTGACCTGGTGCAGACTGCGCATTTTCGGGCCAGCGGCACGCAGGCCTTCGTCGGTATGCGTTTGCAGCAAGGGGAGACGCCGGTCGGTGTTCTTTTTTTAAATTTCGCAGCCCGCGTGCCTTCGGGCCGGACGATGTCGCCATTGCCGGCATCCTGGCAACCTATGCCGCGGCCGCCATTGCGCGCGGCCGTCAGTCCGCGCCAGGCGGCTGACGAACAGCCAGTAAATCCAAATGGTCCCGGAATCGAGGCTTCAGCCGGTCTGCCACAACCGGCTAAAGCCTCCATTCCAGATGTCTTCAGCGACCACATTTGGAATTTCTGATGAACAGCCGGACGTTTTGACAGGCGTCGCGTCTTCGGGTAAAATTTTGTTGTTCGTGGGCGACTAGCTCAGTTGGTTAGAGCGCTTCCCTTACAAGGAAGATGTCACAGGTTCGAGTCCTGTGTCGCCCACCTCAACGCGATGCCCTACTGACTGGCCGTCGGTGTTCTTCCGGCGGCGTATTTGTTTCGTGGGCCTGGCGTTTGGGCCGTAGCCTGAGCAGTCATTGAGGAGATGGGCAGGAGATGACGGTGGGAGAAGAACTGCGCCGTTTGCCGGCGGTGGACAAGCTGCTGCTTGCGCTGCCGGTTGATCTGCAGACGCAGGCCGGTCACGCCCCGACGCTGGCCGCAGCGCGCCGTGTTGGAACAGGCGCGCCGCCATCCAGCAGGGCGCCGCCTGCCCTGCTGGCCGACCTGGCCGGCCAGGTGCAGCAGCAGGTGCAAATGACCCTGCGCCCCAGCCTGCAAGCGGTCATCACCGCCACCGGCGTCATCATTCACACCAACCTGGGCCGCGCTCCCCTCAGCCAGGACGCCAGCGCCGCGGTCGCGGCCCTGGCCTCCGGCTACAGCAACCTGGAGTATGACCTGGTGACCGGCAGCCGCGGCTCGCGCTACGATCACGCCGCGGCGCTGCTGGTGCGGCTGACCGGCGCAGAGGCGGGCCTGGTGGTCAACAACAACGCCGCGGCCGTCTTCCTGGCGCTCAGCGCGCTTTGCCGGGCCGCGAGGTG
The DNA here is from genome assembly GCF_016704685.1 of Candidatus Amarolinea dominans. Taxonomy (NCBI): domain Bacteria; kingdom Bacillati; phylum Chloroflexota; class Caldilineae; order Caldilineales; family Candidatus Amarolineaceae; genus Candidatus Amarolinea; species Candidatus Amarolinea dominans. Next base: position 13,270 of record NZ_JADIZS010000046.1, on the reverse strand, counting down.
ATCATCTCGCGCGGCCAACTGGTGGAGATCGGCGGCGGTTTTCGCATTCCAGATGTGCTGCGGGCCAGCGGCGCCCGCCTGGTCGAGGTGGGCACGACCAACCGCACCCATCTGGCTGATTACAGCCAGGCCATCACGCCGCAAACGGCCGCGCTCATGCGTGTGCATTTTTCCAACTTCCGCCAGCTCGGCTTCACGGCCGAAGTGGGCCTGGCCGACCTGGTCAGCCTGGCGCACACGCAGGGGCTGGTTGTGGTGGACGACCTGGGCAGCGGCACCCTGCTGGACACCGCACTCTTTGGCCTGTCGCCGGAACCGACCGTGCAGACCAGCGTGGCGGCCGGGGCTGATCTTGTCACTTTCAGCGGGGACAAGCTGCTGGGCGGGCCGCAGGCGGGTCTCATCGTGGGCGGGCCGACCTGATCGCCCGGCTGCGCAGCCATCCGCTGGCGCGGGCGCTGCGCGTGGGCAAGCTGACCCTGGCCGCGCTCAATGCCACCCTGCTGCACTACGTGCGCGAGGACGCGCTGACCAGCCTGCCGGTTTGGCAGATGATGGGCGCACGCCTGCCCGATTTGCAGGCGCGGGTCGAATCCTGGCGTGAAGCGCTGGCCGCGGCCGGTATTCCGTGCGCAGCCGTGGCGGTGCAGAGCACCGTGGGCGGCGGCTCGCTGCCGGGTGAAACATTGCCCAGCGCCGCGCTGGCTGTGCCGGACGCGGCGGGCCTGCTGGCAAGGCTGCGCCAGGGCCAGCCGCCGGTGGTCGGCCGGACGGCCGATCAGCAGGCGCTTTTCGATGCGCGCACGGTGCTGCCCGCACAGGACGCTGATCTCCTGGCCGCGCTCAAAGCAGCTTTGATCGAAGCATGGCAAACATGACACAAGAACCGGTTTCGTTCACCTTGCAGGCCGCGTCATCCGGGCCGGGCAGGCGACAGGGATCGCGCTGGTTTCGCCTGCCCGATTGGCTTCCTGGGCGGCGTGGACCCTGACACCGGCATCATCATCGAGCCAAACCACCCCCTGCATGGGGAACGCATCACCGGCCGCGTGCTGGTCTTTCCCACCGGCAAAGGCAGCACGGTCGGCTCGTACACCATCCTGCGCCTGGCGGCCGCGGGTCAGGCGCCGGCCGCGATGATCGCCCGCGAGAGCGAGGCCATCGTGGCTGTGGGCGCCATCATCGGCGATATTCCGATGGTGGATCAGATTGACGTGGGCCTGATCCAGAGCGGCGACCGCGTGCGCGTGGATGGCGCGCAGGTGACGGTCGAACGGGACCAGGCGTGATGCGCACCTTTTTTCTCAAGTTGGGCGGCTCGCTCATCACCGACAAGTACACGCCGTTGACCCCGGCCGGATGTCATTCAGCGCCTGGCGCAGGAATGTGCGGCCGCGCAGGCGCAGGCGCCTGATCTGCGCCTGCTGCTGGGACATGGCAGCGGCTCGTTTGGTCACATGGCTGCCCGGCGCTATCAGACACGGGCCGGCGTGACCACCGCTGCGGACTGGCGCGGCTTTGCCGAGGTGTCACGCGTGGCTGCCCAGCTCAATCGCCTGGTGGCCGACGCGTTTGGCGCGGCCGGCGTACCGGTCTGGAGCCTGGCGCCTTCGGCCAGCGCGCTCTGCCGCGACGGGGAACTGCTGACCCTGGCTGACCGTTCTGTCAGCACGGCCCTGCGCCAGGGCCTGACCCCGTTGGTCTACGGCGATGTGGCGCTGGACGAGGTGCGCGGCGGGACGATCGTTTCGACCGAAGAGGTATTCGATTGGCTGGCCCGGCGTTTGCGGCCGGACTTCATCCTGCTGGCCGGCATGGTCGGCGGGGTGTACGACAGGGATCCGCTGGCCGACGCCAGCGCGCAGCCCGTGCCGCTGATCTCCGCCGCGGACCTGACGCCGGTTGCGGACGGCCTGGGCGGTTCGCACGGCGCGGATGTTACTGGCGGCATGGCCAGCAAGGTGCGGGTCATGAGCAGCCTGGTGCAGGCGCTTCCCCGGCCTGCAGGTGCGTTTTTCAGCGGCGAACAGCCCGGCGCCGTCACCCGGCTCTTGTTGCAGCCAGAACTGCCGATCGGCACCCTGCTGCGTTGAGCAGTTAGGTTGAGCAGTTAGGTTGAGCATTTAGATGGAGAAGCCTGTTATGCAAGCATGGTCTCATGCAAGCCATCTTGATTCGAGGAATTGTTGATGCAAGGCACGGGTATCCAGTGCAAACATTGTGGCACTCCGCTGCGTCGCGGGTAGGGGTGTGTCCGGTTTGCGGCAGCGTACAGCCGCCGCAGTCACCACCGTGCGCTGCCGCGCCTGCGGTAAGCGCAGTCAGGCGGCTTCTGCAGGTCTGCCCACACTGCGGGCGTGATCTGAAACCGGCCGGCTGGCGGTTGCCGCTGCAGACAATGGCCCTGGGAGTCGTGGGGGTCCTGGCCGTGGCATTTCTCATCAGCCGTGTCAGCCTGCCCGATGCCAGCCAGGCCCTGGCGTCCCTGGCGCCCACGATTACCCTGCCCACTATGACTCCCGCTCCTACTGTGACTGTGCCTGCGCCGGCGGTGGAGGTTCCCACCGATGCTCCGCCGCCGATCGAGGCGACTGCGCCGCTGACGACGACCGGGGAAGTGACCCTGACCGTGGAGATCACGCCGGCTGCCACCCTGACAACCACTGTCATTCTGGACGTGTCGCCAACGCCTACCGCCACGGCCACGCCGACGGCTTCGCCGCAGCCCACGGCCACAGCTACCGCCCGTCCGGCTACAGTAACTGCCACCGCTTCCTCGACCGCAACGCCTCGCCCGGCCACGGCTACCGCGACGCGCGTGCCTGCCACGGCAACCCCGGTCAGGGATGCGTCGGGAACGACGCGCTACACGATCCGCGCCGGCGACACGCTGTCGGCCATTGCCGCCCGGTTCAATACCTCGGTCGCGCGCTGCTGGCGCTCAACCCTGGGCTGAATCCGAGCCGCTTGCAGGTGGGCGCTCAGATTCTGGTGCCAGGCCGGGGGCCACTGCCACGCCTGCGCCCGGGCTACCGTCACCCCGGCGTCCACCAACACCCCGCCGCCACAAGCGCCTGCGCCAGACCTGGTTGGCCCCGCTTCCGGCAGTTCGTATTCCGGCGAGGATGCCGTTATCCTGCTGAGCTGGCAGGTGGTGGCCGGTTTGCCAGACTCGATGGCCTACCTGGTGGAGATCGGCTTCAGCCTGGGCGGCGTCTTCGATTGGCGCGTTGCCGAAGCGACCACGAACGCCAGTTGGCGGGTTTCCAACCTGCTCTACGGTCAGGCCGATCAGGAGTCAGGGCGGCGCTATAGTTGGCGCGTGGTCGTGGTCAGTGTGACGCGTGACGCCGCGGGCAATATCAGCGCGTGGCAGCGCGTGGGTCCCCCCAGCGAAGCACGCGATTTTTTGTGGAATTAGCTCATGGATAAGAACCTTTCACAGACCCTCGATCTGCTCCGGCAAGAATCTGACACGATTCCTTACCCGGTTTTTGGCGGTCTGTCGGACCTCAGTCGCAGCGACATGGCGCTCTTGCAGGCTGCCTGGAGCCATTGGAGCCTGACGCGGCGCCAAAAGCTCATCCAGGCCTTGAATGTGCGGGCAAGGGCGCGTGTAGAGCTTGACTACACCATGATCTTGCTGTGGACGTTGGCTGACGCTGATCCCACCGTGCGCCGCCTGTCCATCGAAGGGCTGCGGGAAGACGACGATGAGAGCTTGATTCCGCTGTTCGTGCAAGCCCTGCAGACCGACCCTGACGCCGAGGTACGGGCCGCCGCGGCCAAAGCCCTGGGGCAATTCGTGTTGCTCGGCGAGTATGAGGAGATTGCCGTCGCCAACGCGGGCGGCGTGCTGCCAGCCCTCTTGGCGACGGTCGCGTCCGCATCTGAGTTGCTCAGCGTGCGGCGCCAGGCGGTAGAAGCGGTCGGCTATGCCAGCGATCAGCGGGCGCGCAGTGATCGAGGATGCGTACCGTGATGAGGATGAAGCGATGCAGGCGAGCGCCCTGCGGGCGATGGGGAACAGCGCCGATCGCCACTGGAACAAGACGGTGCGCGATGCGCTGGACAGTCACTCGCATGTCAAGCGCCTGGCGGCCGTCTATGCCGCCGGCGAACTCGAGATTCAGGCCGCTGCCCCGCGTCTCATCATCTTGCTGGACGACCCTGACCCTGCCATGCGCCGCGCAGCCGTGACCGCGTTGGGAACCGTTGGCGGCCCCCTGGCGCGCCCGGCGTTGCAAGCCGTCTTCCGTGCGGAGGACGATGACCTGGAGTTGCTGGCGGCCGATGCCCTGGAAACGCTCGATTTCAACAGCCAGGGTCTGACCGGCGCCGATGATGAGTTTGGCGATGAGTTGGATGATGAGATTGACGATGAGAAAGAGGACGATGAGGACGATGACCAGGATGTCGCCGACGATGATTTTGACGATTGACGATGGTAAGCGTTCAGGCCCTCACTTCGGCCTCTCCCGTCGTGGAAAAGCACACGACGGGAGAGGAGCCCGTCTAACCCTTCGGCCCTCTCCGACGACAGCAGTTCCGTCGTCGGGAGAGGGGTAGGGGTGAGGGTCTGAACGCTTATTGAAGATGACGATAAGAGGCGCTGGACGGAGCATATGATGGCTACAGGACAACCATTTCGACGCAAGGAGGCTGTGGGCAAGGCGCTGGATTCTGCAACGCGTGTCATTGACCTGTTGAACGAAGGCGCGCGGCTGCTGGCCACTCAGCGTCCTGGCGAAGCCCTGACGCCGCTGCGCGAAGCGCTGCTGCTGGCGCCTGACAATGTCTCGGTGGCGATCAACCTGGGGGGCGCCTACATCATGCAGCGCAAGTACCGCCAGGCGGCGCCGATCCTGGAACGGGCGGCTGAGTTGGAGCCTGACAATGCCATGGCCTGGCTGAACCTGGCGGCAGCGTACCTGGGGCGCTTGGAGTTGTCCACCCGAGCGACCCAGGACCAGGCCATCGCGGCCTTCGAGAAAGCGGCGCAGATTGACCCAAACCTGCACAATGTGCATTACAACCTGGGCTTGATCTACAGGACCGCGGTGAGATGGCGCGCCTGTGCGCATTTTCAGCGAGCCGTTGAAATCGCTCCCATGACCGCGACGCCAGCCATTGGTTGCAACTGCTGCAGCAGGGCGTTTCCACGGAGCCTACGCCAACTGGCAATGATTAACTCAACCGCAAGCGATCACACGCTCTCACGCCTGACCAGGAGCCGCCTGACCGCGGCGCAGAGCGTTCAGCGCAGAGCCATGACTCACCCGGTTGGGTGACGCGCCGTTTTCGCGCCAACCCCATGCGCACGGCCTGGGTCGTCACGGTGATCTCCTTTATTACGTGTTGCGCCCTGGCCATTGCGGCGCCGCTGGCCGCGCGGGGTGTCGTCCTCTACGCCACGGACACCCGCCCCCTCGAACTCAATGTGATTGATGGCGCCGTGTTGGTGACCACCGCCCGAACCCGCGACACGCAAGCCGTGGTGTCACGCGCGCCAGTCAGCGAAGATCAGCGCGTCGCGACCGATGAAAAATCGAGCGCCATTCTCACCTTTTACGCCGACGAGAAGGCGCAGGAATCGCTGGCGACCATCACCCTCTACAACAACGCCTCTTTTCTGTTGACCACCGCGCGCGTGCCCCGTTTTAGCTACAGCGGCGCGGCCGACCGCCTGAGTCTCTATTTGGAACATGGCCGTATCCGGGTCAGCCCTTCGCACCGCAGCGCGCGGCCCTTGCAGGTCGTCGTGGAGACCCCTCATGGCTCCGCTCACTTACCCGATGGCAGTTATTCGGTTGAGGTGCGCAACGAGGAGACGCAGGTGACCACACGCGGTGGCGAGGCGACCGTCATCGCCGGCGGCCAAGTGGTCATTGTGCCGGCCGGGGAGCGCACCCGCATCGCCGCGGGTCAGGCGCCCGACGCACCGCAGCCGGTGGAACAGGACTTGCTGGCCAACGGCAGTTTTGCCGGCAACCTGGATGGTTGGAGCAGCAAGAGCTTTGTGGACGTGCGGGAAGATGCTCAGAAGAACGTCGGCATTGGCACGGTGCAGGTGATCACACGGGATGGGCGCCAGGCGGTTTTCTTCTCCCGCCGTGGGCAGGAAGGCGTCCATGCCGAAACTGAGATTCGCCAGGACCTCAACGTGGACGTGCGCGACTTCGACGCACTCAACATCACCTTCTACGTGCAGTTGGTCTTTCAGAGCCTGCAAGGTGCGGGGATGCAAAGCTCCGAGTTTCCGCTGGCCGCGCAAATCAGCTACACCGACATCTACGGCGTGGAGCGTCTGTGGACATCGGGCTTCTACTATCTCGATCTCGATTCTTCGCGGCCCTGGCCCTTGCGCAACGTGCAAAAGATCCCGCGCGGCGTCTGGTATGCCTATGAATCTCCCGATCTCATCGAACTACTGAGGGAGACGCGGCCGTCGCACATCAACTGGATTCGCTTCTACGCGTCCGGCTACAACTACGAGAGCCTGATCTCGGAAGCCGAGTTGTTGGTGCGTTGATGGGTGGGTAAGACACCGATGCCGCCGGGGGCGAAACGCGCCCGTGGGCGTCCTGCCGGGCGTCCACCTGCGCCGCGCGCGCCCCCCTGGGCGAGCGTTGAAATCGCTTCGATGGTTCCCCGGGCGTCCAATCCTCGCGCGTCTGCGGGCCTGGCGCTGATGCCCCTCTGCTGGCCCCCCCTCCCCCCCCCCCCCCCCCCCCCCCCCTGGGTCTGCTCATCTTCTGCAGCTTCGCCGCGTATCAGCTCGATCTGCCCGGCCTTCATTATGATGAGGCCAAAGAGGCTGGACTGAACGCCATGCAGCTTGTGCGCGGCCAGCCCGTGACCCTCTTTCGCAACGCCGGGCTGCACCTCTTTGGCCTGACGCTGCCCACCATGGTGCAGGACTACATCGGCGCGCTCAACGTCTACCTGGCGCTGCCGTTCCTGGCCCTGGGCGGCGCCGGCGTCTTCGCCCTGCGTGGCCTGCCCATCGCCTGCGCCGGCCTGACGCTGATCTTTCTCTATCTGTTCGCCGCGGCCGCGTTCAACCGGCGCACAGCCGGCCTGGCCGTCCTGCTGCTGGCCGTCAATCCTTCGTTCGTCTTCTGGAGCCGGCAAGGCATTCTCGTCACCAACGTCACTGTGACCCTCTTCTGCGCCAGCCTGTGGACCGCCTGGCGCTGGCAGCAGACGCGCCAGGCGCGCTGGCTGTGGCTGACCGGCTTCCTGGCCTCGGTCTGTGGGCCAAACTGCTCTTCATCTGGGGCCATCGGCGCCATGCTGGTGATTGCCGCGCTCGGCTGGCTCTGGCGGGGTGCATTTCGACCGTGGGGCGTAGCCCACGAAGGCGGGTTACGCAGCCGTTACAGCGACGTGAGTCGCCGGACAGCAGTACGCCAGTGGGTTGGGTTTGGGTTGGCCTTCCTGGCCGGCGTCTGGCCCCTGCTGCACTTCAATCTGCAGACTGGCGGCACCGTGGCCAGCATCCTGGGCAATCTGAACACCTCGTACTACGGCGTCAGCAACACCCATTTTGCGGCCAACCTGGGCAAACGCATCGAACAGATCGGCATCCTTCTGCAAGGACATCACTTCTGGTACCTGGGCGAGGTGTACGCCAATCCGGTCGCGCGGTGGGCGTTGGCCGGCCTGCTGGCAGCCGTGACCCTGCTTGGGCTGGAGGTCTACCTGGCGTTCGAGGCGCCCAAGCCGGGTCAGGAGGATCTGCCGGCGCCGGCCTGGCTGCAGCGCATCAGTGCGTCGGCCCCGCTTCTCTGGCACCGCGTGCTGGGTTTGACGCTGCTGGCCGCGCTCATCGTCGTGCAGAGCTGCTTCACCGTTTCAGATCTGTTCATCACGCATTTTGCGTTGTTGCTGCCGCTGCTGCCCTTGCTGGGCGCGGCCGCGGCCGACCTGCTGGCGCAGCACGGTCGCCGGCCTGCGCTGCTGGCGTTCGCGGCGCTGTTGGTTTGGGGCGGCTTCGATGCCTGGAATACCGTGCGCTACCACGCCGTCCTCACCGCCAGCGGCGGTTACGCGGCCCATTCTGACGCCTCCTATCGCCTGACCGCCGACCTGGAAGCCCGGGGGATGACAGCGCCCATTGTTTTGGACTGGGGCATCGAGGCGCCGGTGGCTTTTCTGGCGCAGGGCCGGGTTGCGCCCATCGAAGCCTTTGGCTACGCGCGCCTGGATCAACCCGACGCCGATTTTGCCACGCGCCTGGCGCCCTTTATCGCCGACGCCAGCACCGTTTATCTCCTGCACACGCCTGAGTTCACCGTCTTTCAGGGCCGCCGCGAGGCGCTGCAGGCGCTGGCCGCGGGTCAGGGCCGCCGCCTGGAGGCGCTGGCGCTCTTCCGCGAACGCAGCGGCCGTCCCCTGCTGGAACTGGTGCGGCTGGTTCCCGCGCCGTAGCAGTCAATCCTGAACAAATTCATTGAGCCAAATGGCACGTTTCTCACTTGAGGTAGCCCAGCCACCGCTCCTGATACGCGATCATCGTCTCCAGCAGTTCATCCATCCTCCGATACCGATTGACGATCGAATCCACCAGCAGCGCCTGGAGCGCGGCGGACTTCGACTTGCAGATCACCGCCTCGGCGGTCAGGTCGTGGACGGCCACCTGGTTCATCAGCAAGCCGGCGAAGCCATGCGGGAGCTTGCCCATCGGCAGACCGGTCACGCCGTCCTTGTTGACGACCGCCGGGACCTCGACCACGAGCCACTCCGGCAGATCGGCGATGAGGCCCTTGTTTGGGATATTGACCGCCTCTTCGATATAGCCCGCGTCGGTGAGGATCCCCTCGATGACCGGGATGATCCGCTCCTTCAGCCGCAGCTCGATGCTGGGCTGGATGTTCGACAGGTATTCTTTGTAGAAGCGGTAGAAGTCCAGGATCTCCTTGTGGTCGGTCACGTCGTAGGCCCACGGGATGTACTCCCCGAAGTGGCTGTCGCTGGTGATCGGCAGCAGGCCGAATTTCTCCAGGATCACCTGGAAGACGCGGCGCTCCGGCCAGGCTTCGGTCTCGAGGGCGGCGAAATCCTCCGGCTTGCGGGGCCACTGGCCGGTCTCCTTGAAATACTTGTGAACGGTGGTCATGGACGGCATCGCGCCGAAGAAGGCCGGCGCCAGGGCGCGGATGTCGGGATAAGCATCCTGACCGGTGGCCTTGTATTTGGCCGATAGCACGCAACTGAAATGGTTCAGCCCGGCCGCCCGCACTTCGAGCGCCTCGTAGGGCACGCCCAGGATGCGCGGCAGGAAGTTGGGCAGCGAGCCGATCTCGTGGCACATGCCGATGAATTTCAGCTCCGGGAAGGCTCGATGCACAGTGGTGCAGATGCGGCTCATCGGGTTGCTGAAGTTGAAGACGGTCGCCTGCGGGCAGATCGCCATGATATCGGCGCAGATCTCCAGGATGGGCGGGATGATGCGCAGCGAGTGGAAGAGGCCGCCGGGGCCGCCGTTCTCGCCGTACACCTGCTGCACCCCGTACTGCTGCGGGATGCGCCAGTCCTGCTCCCACAGCTCGAAGCGGTTGCCCACCTCGATCGAGATGATGAGGAAGTCGGCGCCCGCGAACGCCTCGCGGCGGTTCGTGGTGGCCGAAATGCTGAAGGGCAGGCCGTGCTCGGCGATGAACGCGCGGCCGGCCTCGGCGACCGCGGCGAGCGTCGTGGGGTTGATGTCGTGCAGCACGATCTCGCTGCCTTCCAGGACCTTGCTCTGCAGGATATCGCCAATCGTGCCGTAGCCGAACTGGGCGCTCCCTGCGCCGATCAGGACGATACGTTTTTTCATGATGTGCTCCGTGTGTGAAGTGAGGGTGTTTGTCGCGCGTCGGTGCGCGGATTCATAGTGTACCACAGGTCGTGGCCGGGCGCGAAAGTCACGCGCCTGGCGCCCTTTATCACCGATGCCAGCACCGTTTATCTCCTGCACCCACTGATCATAATCGCAACTCTCACGCTTGCCAAAGGGGCACAGATGTAACACTTGTTTCGTGACGGCTCCTAAGTTGAAGGCGTTGAATGCGTGGGAAATGTTGGTTGACAATTGCAAGGGCCGAGTGTATACTGAGGTCAGTGACAGAGCCGCGAAGCGTTCCGCACCTGGCGGGACCATGTGGGGTGCGTTGAACGATTTGCTACGCAAGTGCTGAGCTGTCAGAGTCTGATGATTCCATTGAATGATGAACCGCAATGCAGTAATCTATGGTCTGCGAACAGATGAGGCAGACAAGATGGGACTTCTTTTTGAATGGGACGAAAACAAGGCCAGAGAAAACCTCAAAAAGCACAAGGTCAGTTTTGAGGAGGCCAAAACGGTTTTCAATGATCGCTTCTTGTTCACCTTTGCCGACGAAGAGCACTCGGAGAATGAACAGCGTTATATCAACATTGGCACTTCGGCCGCCAGTAAGGTTTTACTCGTCATTCACACTGAGGGCGAAGTCACCGAAGAAACTTTGATTATTCGTATTATCAGTTGCCGAAACGCGACGACTTCAGAGCGGAGAACCTATGAACAAGGAGAAGACTGAACAAGTAAGGGCAGAAGAGCCCGATATGCTGCCCGAATACGACTTCAGTGACAAGAAAGGCGTGCGTGGCAAGTATTATCGCGCCTACCGGCAAGGGCATACGGTCAGGATTTACAGAGCCGATGGAACGGTAAGCATTCGGTACTTCACACTGGAAGACGGTGCGGTTATGATAGACCCGGATGTGCGCCAGTATTTTCCGAACTCTAACGCCGTAAACACGGCCCTACGTTCTTTGATTGCCCTGGCGCCAGTCGGGCCTGTCAAAGGCGAGGCTGTTGCCAAATCGCGCAGATTGTAACAGGCCAGTGTGGGCCTTGCATCCGCGGCGCTTCACGCGAGCGCAGCAAGAGCGACAACTGACGTCAGACGTCAGGTAGTCGGGTGGATCGAAAGCTGCGCAGGCCGGTTGTTGATAGATGTTGACAGGGGCGCAGAAGGGTTGTATACTGCATTTAGTGACAGTGCCATGAAGGGTTCCGCGCCTGGCGGGACCGGTGGGTCTCCCTGAACGATTTGCTACGCAAGTGCTGAGCTGTCAGAGTCTGATTCCATAGAATGATGAACCGCGCGCTGGCGCGGATAGATGAATAGGTCGAGCCTCAGCGGGGGATGTTGTCATGTTGACGGTGAATCGAGTGGACTGCGGACGCCGAGAGGGCTTCGGACTGAACCTGGCCGTTGGGTGGGTCTGTTGGAGACCAGAGATTGGAGACCGGAGACCGGAGAATTCTCGCCTTCCACACACCTGATCTCTGATCTCTGCCCTGAGACCTGAGACCTGAGACCTGAGATTGGAGACCAGAGACCGGAGAACTCTCGTCTTCCACACACCTGATCTCTGATCTCGGATCTCTGATCTCTGTCCTGAGACCGGAGATTGGGGACCGGTTGGCGTTGGGCGGCCCTTCGACGGCCGTTCACGGGCAGGCGGTTGGAATGGAAGGGGTCGCTGGTTCGGCCAGGCTCGTCCGGTCAGGTCGTGCTCGGGGGGGCCGCTGCCCAACATTCCGTGCAGCCGACCGGGGAGGATCTGGGCTGATTGACGGTGTTGGCGGCCCCGGCGGCTGACGGTTGGCGTTGGGCGGAGCTGCTGCGGGGGTATCCACAGGCAGGCGGTTGGAATGGTTCGCTGGTTTGCTCAGGCCCGTCCGGTCAGGCTCTGCTGGGGGCGGCGCTGCCCAACATTCCGTGCAGCCGACCGGGGAGGATCTGGGCCGGTTGACGATGTTGGCGGCCCCGGCGGCTGACGGTTGGCGTTGGGCGGAGCTGCGGGAGACCGGAGATTGGAGACCGGTTGGCGTTGGGTGGTCCTTCGACGGGCCGTTCACGGGCAGGCGGTTGGAATGGAAGGGGTCGCAGGTTTGCCCAGGTTCGTCCGGTCAGGCTCTGCTGGTGGCACCGCTGCCCAACATTCCGTGCAGCCGACCGGGGAGGATCTGGGCCGGTTGACGATGTTGGCGGCCCCGGCGGCTGACGGTTGGCGTTGGGGCCGTCCCATGTAATTCGCGCCCTTCACAAGCACATTCTTTCCAGCAACGCGCGTCGCGTCACCCCCGATTTGACAAACACGAGAATCGGACGTATCTTCTATGTAGATACTAAAACAAGGAGAAACGTATGGAAACTCGTGTACAGCGTTGGGGTAACAGTCTCGCCGTGCGGATTCCCAAACCGCTGGCTGATGAAGTCGGACTGACAGACAACTCGCCTGTGCAGCTTTCGCTGCACGATCGTCAGTTGGTAATCGTGCCGGTGCTCAAACCCGCTTTCAGCCTGGAAGCGCTCCTGACCCAAGTTACCGACTTCAACCGCCACAGTGAAATCTCCACTGGCCCAGCCGTGGGGGGTGAAGCGTGGTAGCAGCATCAACGTATGTGCCACGCCGTGGCGATATTGTGTGGCTCACTTTCACTCCTCAGGCCGGCCATGAGCAAGCGGGGCGACGTCCGGCGGTAGTGTTGTCGCCGCTTTCCTATAATGCCAAAGTTGGCTTGGCGCTCTTGTGTCCGATTACCAGCGCCATCAAGGGGTATCCTTTCGAGGTGAGTCTGCCGCAGAGCCTCCCCGTCAGTGGCGTGATCTTGGCGGATCAAGTCAAGAGTCTGGATTGGCAAGCCCGCGACGTGGCGTTTATTTGCGCTTTGCCACCGGTCGTCACGCGTGAAATTCTGCAAAAAGTCGGTCTGCTGTTGGCGGAGTAGCTCTGCCGCTCGTCTTGTGGGGCACGCAGTTGGTCGTCAACACAGTTCGCCGTTTCAGGCGGCGTTCGTTGTTTGGCGGGTCTGGCGCTTGGGCCTGGCCTAACACTGCTTGCACCTGACGCCGCAGCGGCGGCGGTTGTGTGCGTGACGCGAGATTCGGACGCTGCGGCGCAGGTGAAGCGTGCCGTTGGGCGCTGGGCATTACCATCATCATCTACTGAAATTTCGGAGACCTAATGGATATTCTTGATAGATTGCTTGGTCACGATACTTGGACAACTCGCCAACTTCTTTTAGCGTCCCAGTCATTACCTGATGATTTGCTAGATAAAGAATTTGATATTGACCACAAGTCGCTTCGCGAAACTTTCATCCACGTTATTGAAAACATGGAAATTTGGACAGATTTACTTTATGAGCGAGCCGTTCAGGACAAAACTGGAAATACGATTCCAGAATTACTTGAACGTTTGAGCATCGTTAGTCGAGATTTTGCCAATT
>NZ_JADIZS010000045.1:0-40535 GCF_016704685.1 Candidatus Amarolinea dominans | reverse complement strand
GCAAGTGCTCAGCACGCTTCGTAAGGAAAACATCCGCATCCTGGCATGTGACGAAAACGGCAAGTGGACTGCCCGTGAACCTGCAACCAGTCCTCTCGCCCGCGAATCCGGGGACGCGCTGGCCTATGTCATGGGAACTCATCCGCGCCCCGAAATCCCGGGCATCCTTCCCAACATTCACGCCTATGAACAGCTTGCTCGCGCTGGTCGCGCCGATTCCGCGCAAGCCCGCCAGATCAAAGAACGCCTGGATGCTGCGGGCTATGAATTCGGCGATGCCGAGCAAGCCCCTGTTCAAATTCCTGGCTCACAAGGCCGCCAACGCCACGGCTAAAAACCTATGATCGAACTCCAGCACGCACTACCCGAACCGACTGAGTTGCGCGCATACCGCGGACGGCATCCCGGCGGCCCATGGGAAACCGCCACCTTCGATGCGGTCCGTCCCATGCTTCGACGCCAACTCAATTTGGAGCAACAAGGGCTCTGCGTCTATTGCGAAAGTCGGCTCGAAGAGGAAGATGGTCACATCGAGCATATCAAGTCACGAGGCCAGCATCCTCAACTTACCTTTGCGTATGCTAACCTGGCCCACAGTTGCAGCCAGCCTGACCATTGTGGTCACCAGAAGCAAGACCAAGTGTTGCCTGTGGGAACCACGGTCATTGCAACCGCTACTTTGCCTTGAGCGCACTTGACGGGAGACTTGCACCCGCGTTGAGGCTGACCGAGGCCGAGGCGCAGCAAGCTGACGACACCGTGTATTCTCGGCCTCAATGTTCCTGCCCTTGCCTGGCAGCGCAAAGGTTATGCCGTTACCATTCGCGCGCAACCGATCCCGCAGACGTTAGCAGCGTTCAGGCCACCATACCGTTTCGCTGGTCTTTGAGAGGATTGATTGATGACTGACCCTGTCAAATCCCCCAAGAAACTCATCGAGGTCGCGCTGCCGCTGGACGCGATCAATGCGGCCTCTGTACGAGAGAGCTATATCTATCGTGGCAATCCCTGCATGCACAAGTGGTGGGCACGGCGAGCCCTTGAATGCGGTGCGGCCGTGATCTTCGCGCAGTTGGTGAATGACCCATCATGGAAATGGGAGATGGAGTAACCCCGGCCAAATCCCCGGGGCATCTCAAGGCTTCGTGGGTGGCTAGCCGCAATCGGCTCTTCAAGATCATCGAAGATCTCGTGGAGTGGGAAAACACTACCAACGAAGCGGTGCTGGAAAAAGCTCGGGCCGAAATCCGCCGCTCGTGGCGCGGGTCTGCGAGCTGAACCGGGACCACCCCCAGGCCGCCGAGCTGTTCAATCCGGACGAAGCTGCCCGCGCTGCACGATCCCTTCGCCGGCGGTGGAGCTATCCCGCTGGAGGCGCAGCGCTCGGGGCTGGAAGCCTACGCCTCGGACCTCAACCCCGTGGCCGTGCTGATCAACAAGGCGCTGATCGAGATTCCGCCCAAGTTTGCGGGCCGACCGCCCGTCCATCCGGCCTCAGACTTCAAAGCCCCCGAAGGCCGGCGAGGCTCAAGGCGCATGGAAAGGCGCGGCCGGCCTTGCCGGAGGACGTGCGCTACTACGGCGCCTGGATGCGGGAGGAGGCGCAGAAGCGAATCGGCCACTGTATCCGCCGGTAGAGATCACGGCGGAGATGGCGCGGGAACGGCCCGACCTGAAGCCGTTGATCGGCCAGAAACTCACCGTGATCGCGTGGCTGTGGGCGCGCACGGTCAAGAGTCCCAACCCGGTATTCTCGCATGTGGATGTACCGCTGGTTGCAAGCTTCATTCTCTCCAGCAAGGCGGGCAAAGAAGCGTACGTGCAGCCGGTCATCGTGGGCGACTGCTACCGGTTCGCGGTAAGATTGGGTACGCCACCATCAAGGCGAAGATCGGCACGAAATCCGGTGGAGGGGCAGTCCTTTCCTGTGCATGCTTTCAGGAAGCCCAATGGATTTCGCCTATCTGCGGGAAGAAGCAAAGCAGGGGTGCATGGGCCAAAAGCTCATGGCTATGGTGGTGGAAGGAGCCAACGGCCGTACTTATCTAGCACCGACAATGGAAATAGAGGCCATCGCTGAAAGTGCTAAGCCTAATTGGAAACCCGAAACACTACTTCCCGATAAAGCGTTGGGCTTTCGTGTCCAGGAGTACGGTTTGCTCAGATGGGCAGACCTTTTCACCCCACGGCAGTTGGTGGCCTCGACAACGTTCAGCGATCTGATGGCCGAGACACGAGAAAAAATCCGGCAGGAGGCCATCGCAGCGGGAAGGCCAAATGAAGACAAGCTCTTGCGCGACGGCGGTATTGGCGCCATGGCGTATGCAGAGGCTGTATCGATCTATCTCGCGTTCTCGATTGATAAGTATTTGATGTACGGAAACTCACTGGTGCCTTGGGATTCAAAGGAAAGACGGACCATCGATGCTTTTCAGCCGACAAGCGCTGTCAATGGTCTGGGATTACACCGAGGTTAATCCCTTTTCCGAAATTGGAGGCTCCCTTGCGAAGTCCTTGGAGATCGTTGCTGGGGCGTTGGAGGGGATACCAGACAGTGCCCCCATTGCTATGGTCACTCAACAAGACGCTGCCTCCGGTTCAAACCATCTCAATGTTCTAGTCAGTACCGATCCGCCATACTACGATAACATCGGCTACGCTGATCTCTCAGATTTTTTCTATGTTTGGTTTCGCCGCACGCTCAGGCTCATCTTTCCCGGCCTTTTCGCCACGCTTGCCGTTCCAAAGGCTGAGGAGTTGGTAGCCACTTCCTATCGTCACGGTAGCAAGGAAAAGGCCGAGGTGTTCTTCCTCGATGGAATGACACGGGCCATGCATTACCTGGCCGAGCAGGCCCATCCCGCTTTCCCGGTGACGATTTACTACGCCTTCAAACAGTCAGAGAGCGATGGTGCTGACGATTCCACCAGCGCCGGTTGGGAGACCTTTCTTGACGCGGTTATGCGCGCCGGCTTTGCGGTCTGCGGCACCTGGCCCATAAGAACAGAACGCCCCGGTAGAGTCAGGGATAACGCGCCAACGCCCTCGCTTCGAGCATCGTCCTCGTCTGCCGCAAGCGCCCCGCCGACGCGCCCTCCATTTCCCGCCGCGAGTTCATCCGCGAGTTGAACGGCGTGCTGCCCGAGGCGCTCGACGAGATGACCAAAGGTTCCGGCGACGAGCGTTCGCCCGTGGCCCCGGTGGACCTTTCGCAGGCGATCATCGGGCCGGGCATGGCCGTCTTCTCGAAATACGCCGCTGTGCTGGAGGCGGACGGCACGCCGATGAGCGTGCGCACGGCGCTGCAACTGATCAACCGCTTCCTGGCCGAGGACGATTTCGACGTGGACACGCAGTTCTGCCTGCACTGGTTCGAGCAGCACGGCTGGAAAGATGGAGTATTCGGGCAGGCCGATGTGCTGGCGCGGGCGAAGGGTACGAGTGTGGACGGCATGAAGGCCGCGGGCGTGCTGGAAGCCGGCGGCGGCAGCGTGCGTCTGCGCAAGTGGTCGGAATATCCGGCCGGGTGGGATCCACAGACCGACACCCGCAACCCGGTGTGGGAGACGCTGCACCACCTGATCCGCACGCTGAAGCAAGAGGGCGACACCGGTGCGGGCCGTCTGCTGGGCGCGGTCAGGGGCAAGGGGGAAGCCACCCGGCAACTGGCGTATCGGCTGTATACGCTGTGCGAGCGCCAGGGGTGGGCGGAGGATGCGCGGGCGTATAACGAGCTGATCACGAGCTGGAGTGGGATCGAAGCCGCGGTCAGCCGGGATGAAACCGGTGCGAAGCAGGGCAGGTTGTTCGAGTAATTCGGAGAGGAACTATGTTGAAATCACTTACCTTCAAGAACTTCACCGTTTTTCCAGACACGCCGTTGGAGTTTGGTCGAAACCTAAATGTCATTGTCGGCGAAAATGGACTGGGGAAGACGCAGATTCTGAAGGCTGCCTATGTCATGGCGTATGTCAGTGCACGGGGTGAAAAAGAATCTGCTTCCAGTACACCCACCAAAGCCTATCTACAAAGTGCCATCGCCAAAAAACTGCGTGACGTATTCAAACCTGATGCGCTGGGACGGTTGGCGCGACGGCAGGCTGGTCGCAGTCGTTGTGAGATTAGCTGGGCCTTCTTCCGACCAGAACTGGATTGCAAGGTGTCGTTCAACACGGCCAGCAAGAGTGAGGTGGGCATCGAGCAGACGCCTACGACCTGGCTCGACAAACTGCCGGTCTACTTGCCAACGCGAGAACTACTGACGGTCTATCCAGGCTTTGTGTCGCTTTATGAAACCACCTATAACGAATTTGATGACACATGGCGCGACACCTGCATTCTGCTCGGCGCCCTCTTGGCTAAAGGTCCTCGTGAAAAGCGCATTAGAGATTTACTGGAACCATTGGAGATGGCGATGGGCGGCAGTGTCGAACTCGACAGATCAGGGCGGTTCTACCTCAATACCAAAACGGGAAGCATGGAGGTGCATCTTGTCGCCGAGGGGCTACGTAAGCTGGCAATGCTGGCGCGCTTGGTCGCCACTGGTTCGCTCTTGGACACGGGCTTTCTTTTTTGGGATGAACCCGAGGCTAACCTCAACCCTAAACTGATCCGGCTGGTTGCGCGCACAATTCTGCAAATCAGCCGGAACGGCATTCAAGTCTTTGTCGCCACCCACAGCCTCTTTCTCTTACGCGAGTTGCACATTCTGCACACCCAAGAATTTTCGAAATTGGACACACGCTACTTTGGTCTTCATGCCGCAGACGATGCAGTCATAGTGAAAGTGTCCGACAGTCTGGATGAAATTGGGAGCATCACGGCGCTGGATGAAGATCTGGTTCAATCGGAGCGATACATTGACACCGAGATGGGCCTCATGGTTACTACCAACGAGAACGAAAGGTAAACCCAGCGTGTCGCATCTTCAAGTTGATTCCCTACGGTTCACCTTCGCACCAACAGTCGTAGCGCAACGTTATGACACTTGGCAACACTACACGACTGTCTGGAATGCAGCCGGCAGGCAAAAGGGCATTGATGTGGTGGCTGTTGAAAGTGTGGCTGCTTCGACGACCACGTGGCTGATCGAAGCAAAAGACTTTCGCATTATCACCCAGCCGCCAAGGCCATCGAACATTGCGGGGCTGCCAAAAACCGTGGCGGACAAGGTGCGGGATACTGTGACTGGATTGGCAGACGCTGCGCTCAATGCGGCTGACGCCGCTGAAAAAAACCATGCGACCAACGCGCTGGCAGCGCCTGCCAAACGGGTCGTGCTGCATTTGGAGCCTCACGTGGGGCCTCATTCGGTGCTGTTTCCGGCCGGATTTTCGGCCAGCGTGCTCCAGCAACTCAAACAATTGGTCAATACCATTGATCCAAACCCGCTGGTCTTGAATATCGCGAACACCCCCGCGGCCGGAGTGCCGTGGAGCGTAGCCTAATGGCTTGTCAAACAATAACTTCCCGCTCTGGCCGGTCTCCGACCGAGCCAGTTCGGGAGTTTTAAACCTAGGAGCACTGCCTATGAAACCCTGGCGAGAAGTAGCCGTCCCCCATCCGGACGTGTTGGAAGGCACGTTTCAGCAATCGGAGTTTGCCGCCGACATCACCGCGGTGCGCACGGGCGGGGCCACGCGGGAGTACCAGGATGCGGCGGCCTTCTACCAGCGCACCTTCATCACCGAGGGCATGCGCCTGCTGCTGATCCAGGTGGCGCAGCGGTTGAACGGCCAGGGCGGCGAGCCGGTCATCCAGCTGCAGACGGCCTTCGGCGGCGGTAAGACGCACACCATGCTGGCCGTCTACCATCTCGCCACGCGGCACTGCGCGCTGGGCGATTTGGCCGGCATCCCGCCTCTGCTCGACCAGGCCGGCCTGATGGACGTACCGAAGGCCCGCGTCGCGGTGCTGGACGGTCAGGCCCACGCCCCCGGCCAGCCCTGGCTGCACGGCAAGCACACCGTGCGCACGCTGTGGGGCGAGCTTGCCTGGCAGCTCGGCGGCGAAGAAGCCTTCGACCAGCTCAAGGACGCCGACGCCACCGGCACTTCCCCCGGCAAGGCCGTGCTCCAAACGCTGCTGGCCGCCTATGCGCCCTGCGTGGTGCTGGTTGACGAGCTGCTCGCCTATATTCGTCAGTTTCAGGCCGGCCAGCCGCTGAGCGGCGGCACGTTCGACAGTAACCTGTCCTTCGTCCAGGCCCTCACCGAAGCGTGCAAGCTGGTTCCCAACGCCGTTCTTCTGGCCTCCTTGCCCGAATCGGAGGTGGAAGCAGGCAGCCAGCGCGGCATGGCTGCCCTGCGGGCGCTGGAAAAAACCTTCGGACGTGTGCAGGCGCTGTGGAAGCCCGTGGCCACCGAAGAGGCCTTCGAGATCGTGCGGCGACGCCTGTTCGAGCCAATCCGTGACGAACAGGGCCGTGCGGCGGTCTGTCGAGCGTTCGCAGACGCGTATGTGGCCGAAGGGGCCAGGCTGCCCAGCGAAACCCAGGAGCAGCGTTACTTCGACCGCCTGGCGCAGGCGTATCCGATTCACCCGGAAGTGTTCGATCGGCTTTACGAAGACTGGACGACGATCGAAGGCTTCCAGCGCACGCGCGGCGTTTTGAAGCTGATGGCCAAACTGATCTACCGGCTGTGGAAGGACGACAACAGGGACCTGATGATCATGCCCGGCAGCCTGCCGTTGTATGATGGCAGCACACGCAACGAACTCATGTACTACCTGCCGGCGGGCTGGGATCCGGTGGTGGAAAAGGACATTGACGGTGAGCGTGCGGAAACGACCGAGCTGGAGAGCAAGGAGCCGCGTTTCGGCGCGGTGAATGCGGCCCGCCGCGTGGCGCGCACGATCTTCCTGGGGAGCGCACCCGCTTCAGTGTCCACGAAGGCCGGCATCCGCGGTATTGACCGTGCGCGTGTGCTGCTCGGCTGCCTGCAGCCCGGCCAGACCTCCTCCACGTACTCCGACGCGCTCAACCGACTCACCGACCGACTGCACTATCTGAAAAGCTCCGGCGAAACAGCGCTGGCCTCGACGCGCTTCTGGTTCGACACCCGCACCAATCTGCGGCGTGAGATGGAGGACCGGAAGTCGCGCTTCGACGACAAGGCTGACGTCCGCGTCAAACTGGCCGAGGTGCTCAAGAGACTGACCGCCGGCGCCACCTTCTTCGACGGCATCCACATCTTCACGCCGCATGCGGATGTGCCGGACGACAGCGCGCTGCGTCTCATCATCCTGACGCCGGAGGTTTTCTATGCGCGCGAGGAGCCGCGCGTGGCGTTCGACGCGGTGCTGGACAGCGCCCGCAACAACGGCGCCAAACCACGCTACCGTGGCAACCGGCTGATCTTTCTGGCTTCCGATCACGGCGTGCTGGCGCACCTGCGCGACAGCATCAAAGTGGCGCTGGCCTGGGGTTCGATTGTGGAGGACATCAGGGACGGCCGCCTGAACGTTGACCAACTTCAGAAGCGGCAAGCTGAGAAAGAATTGCAGACGGCCGAGAACGTGCTGCCGGGGACCGCCCGCGAGTGTTACAGGTGGCTGCTCTGCCCCGCGCAACATGCGGCCACGGATCCCAAGCCGACGGTCGAGGCCTTCCCGCTGAACAGCGGCGGCTCATCCCTGGGCAGCGAGATCGAGCGCGTCTGTGTGGACAATGAGCTGGTGATCGGCGCCTGGTCGCCCATCCACCTGCGCAGTCACTTGCAGCGACTGTACTGGAAGGCCGATAAGCCGGCTGTCGGCGCCATGGTTTTTTGGGAAGATACGCTGCGCTACCTCTATCTGCCGCGGTTGAAAACGCGCAAGGTGCTGGAACAGGCGATTGTCAAGGGCGCAGCCAGCCGGGATTTCTTCGGCACGGCCTACGGGCAGCACGAGGGGAAGTATGACGGGTTCAAGCTGGGCGATGCTAATGTGCAGTTCGATGACACGCTGCTGCTGATCGAGCCGGAGGCGGCGCAGGCGTATGAGGTGGCGCAGGCGACTCCCGCGGCAGCGCCGGTCGGCGGCATCAGGTACCCGACTGCCACAGGCGGAACGGGGCCAGGAATCATTTCCGAAGCTCCAAGCTCGACACCTGGGGTGGCTACAGTGTCCACGCCGGGCGGGTCGGCAAAGGCGCACGCCTTCATCGGGACCGTTGACGTGAATGCGACCGCGGCGAAGGTGCGGCTGCTGCTGATCGCGGATGAGATCATCAGAGTGTTGGCCAATGATGCGCAGGCGAGCGTTAAGGTGACAGTGGAGATCAGCGCGGAGTTTCCCGGCGGCGTGTCGGATGAAATCAAGCGCGCGGTGTCCGAGAATGCAGCGAGTTTGGGATTCAGGATTAGGACGTGGGAGTAGGAGGCTCGGCGACCCAGGGCCTATATCTCTAGCCGTCGCAGGGCGGCTATGCACTCGTTGCAACGACCTCAGAGTTACTCGCCTGTGATCTTGGTTGGAGGCTGATATCTGAACTGAGACAGACCATGCTCAACGATGGAGTGATTCAGAAGATTAACAAGCGGATGGGGCGCATGGAGATTGCACAGGTCGCCGTGATCGTTGCCCTTTTCTGCTGTGGCGTGGCGTTCGTCACCCTGGTCGGCCGGTCGTTTTGGCTGGCGGCGGGCGATGGATGATGGTCGGCTTTGAGCGGCTTGAGCGGGGCGGCATGGGCGCCGTCTACACCGCCTGGGACATGGCGCCATTCGCGGCTGACCTGTGGGCCGATGCCGACGAGGCGCTGCGGGCGAAGCTGGAAGAACAGCACGAAGCCTGGTTCAAGGCCACGGGTGGCCATCCCTGGAACCCGCCCGACTGGGCCGGCGGCGACGCGTGCCCCGCGCCGTTCGCGCCGGCCAAATGGGACGACGGTCGCCGCGCACTCCTGCGCGCCGAACTTGACGCCTACTACGCCCGGCTCTATGGCCTGACGCGCGACGAGCTGCGCTACATCCTCGACCCCAAGGACGTGTACGGCCCGGATTTCCCCGGCGAGACCTTCCGGGTGCTGAAGGAGAAAGAAATCAAGGCGTTCGGCGAGTATCGCACGCGGCGGCTGGTGCTGGAGGCGTGGGATCGGCTGGAGGCGGAGCTGGGGCCGGTCGTTGTGCGCAACTACCGGGAGGAAATGGCGGCGACGCCTGGCCGGGTCGCCGAAACGGGTCGCACGTACCAGGCAATCGCCCAGCCCGCCAGGCCCCCGGCTCCCGGATCACCTGCCAGGCCGGCGCCTGCGGCGCAGCCCCAGGCGAACGCCGGGCAGTCCGACCTGTTCGGCGCACCGGCTGCCCCTGCCACCACGCCGCCCAGGGCAGAACCCGTGCGTCCGGCTGCGCGGCCGGAACCCGCGGCCCAGCCGGTCATGATCCCCACGCCGCCGCAGGGCAATCGCAGCGAACGACTCGGCCGGCTGCTCACGCTGGGGCGCAAACAGACTTCAGAGGCCATCGGCGAGCTGGTGGCCGCGCTGGGCGACGAGGACGAGCAACTGCGCTGGCTGGCCAGCCTGTCGCTGCTGGGGATGGGGGGAAGCACGGTGATCGCGACGCTGCAGGCGTTCATTGTGCAGGCGCCGTCCGCGGTTGCGCGGGAGGAGGCGGAGAAGGTGTTGGGGAAGCTGGAGGCGTTTGGCGGATGAGCGCAAGACCAGGGCAAAAACACCGTCATGACCAACGACGAGGCGCCGAAGTTGATCGCTACCCGATAATGCCTGCCGGGCAAGATGGGTGACGACCAGGATCGCACTGATTCCGCAGGATGAGATGGTGGAGAACATGACGTTCGACGTGCTGGCGAGCCCGTTTTGGGCGCCGGTATAGGCACAAATATCCAGCCTGGTGTGAAAGGAAGATCAGATGGAAATCAATACGATTCTTAATCAGATTGATCTTGGTGCGATGGCGCTGCCTGAATTTCAGCGCGGCTATGTGTGGAACCGCAATCAGGTGCGTGACTGATGGCGTCACTCTACCGCCGGTATCCTGTGGGTGGGCTGCTGGTGTGGATCACGAAGACCGAGAGCGCCGATGCGCGCGGCGACCATCCGCTGTCCGCCGGCACCGTCGAGTTGATCCTCGATGGACAACAGCGGGTGACGACGCTCTACGGCATCATCCGGGGGGCGCCACCCTCCTTTTTCGAGGGCAACGCCAGCGCCTTCACCGGTCTCTATTTCAATCTCGAGGACGAATCCTTCGAGTTCTATGGACCTGTGAAGATGGGCAGCGACCCACGCTGGATCAACGTCACCGAGTTGATGAAGCTCAGCATGGGCCCCTTCATCGACGGCATCTACCAGAACGAGGCGCTGAAGCCTCACGCCCAAGAGTATACCTCGGCCGCCTCAACCGGCTTTACACTATCGGAGAGATCCAGGTTCACATCGAGAAGGTCGCTGGACCGGACAAGACGGTGGACGTGGTGGTGGACATCTTCAACCGCGTCAATAGCGGAGGCACTAAGCTATCAAAAGGTGATTTGGCGCTGGCGCGCGTCTGCGCGGAATGGCCTCCCGCGCGCGAAGAACTGCGTTCAGCGCTTGGCAAGTGGGCCAGGTCCGGCTTTGATTTCAGCCTGGATTGGCTGCTGCGCAACGTCAACGTCGTGGTGACGGGTAAGGCGCTCTTCTCGGCGCTCAAGGACGTCGACACCGCTGGATTCCAGCAGGGCTTGAAGCAAGCGAAGAAGGCCATTGATTATCTGCTCAATATCGTCAGTGGCCGCTTGGGATTGGATCACGAGCGAGTACTGGGCGGGCGCTACGCGTTCCCGATCATGAGCCGCTACGTCGTGGAAAACGGCGGCAAATTATCCAGCGCACAGCAACGCGACAAACTGCTCTACTGGTATGTGCATACACTGCTGTGGGGCGCTATGCCGGTTCCACCGAATCCATGTTGATGCAGGACTTGACGGCGATGGAGAATCACGCCGAGGCCCTGGACCGGCTCATAGACCAACTGCGCACCTGGCGCAGTGATCTCGAGGTGCGTCCCGACAACTTCGCCAACTGGAGCGTGGGCGCCCGTTTTTATCCGATGCTCTACATGCTGACGCGCGTCGGGGAGGCGCGGGACTGGGACACGGGGCTGCCGCTCAAGGCCAATCTATTGGGCAAAACCAGCCGGCTGGAGATTCACCACATCTTTCCCAAGTCGCAGCTCTATGCGCGCGGGCATGACCGCCCTAAGGTCAACTCACTGGCAAACTACTGCTTCCTGACGCAGGCCACCAATCTTGACATCAGCAATACCCTACCCGAAGTCTACTTCCCGCAGATTGAGGCCAGCCACCCTGGCGCATTATCGTCGCAGTGGGTGCCTATGGACCCCAAGCTGTGGCGCATTGAAAACTACGCTGACTTTCTGGCCGAACGCCAGCGTCTGCTGGCGAAAGCGGCCAACGTATTCCTCGATAGCTTGCTGACGAGCAGCCATGTGGGACCACTTGAGGCAATGCCGTCAGTCGCGGCGCCAGCCGCCGTCGAAATCATCAGTGTTTCGGGTGGCATTGACGATAAAGACGAAGAAGCCGTGCTGTTGGAGGAGAACATTTGGGTGACGGAACAGGGCTTGCCCGAAGGCGAAATGCTCTATGAGATTGTTGATGCCGAGACGGGCGCTCTCAAGGCGCTGCTCGACCTGGCATGGCCCGAGGGCATCCAGACCGGCTTCAGCGAACCGGTCGCCCTCTTGTTGAATGAACAGATGAAGACTCTGGAATTGGCGAGCGCAGCGGGTTTCCGTTGTTTCACCGATGTAAAGGTGTTTCGCAGCTATGTGAAGAAGGAAATCCTGGCTTTGGATACCATGGTAGCAAACTGACAGCATCACTTCCCCGGGGAAACCATGTCGGCGCGCGAGAACTCAAATAAGGAACGCTGCCCGCTGTGCGCTGCCAAGATTGCGATATCCGAGAGGTTTGTGAAACCGTTCGGATCTCGCACTAGTCATGTGGTGCTCCCCCACATCCTGGCTTTACGGAGAGGGGCGGCGTAGGGCCTCAGCGCTGCGGTGGTTCTTCACGCAGGCGATCCACCGCCGCCCACACGGCGTCGCGCAGGCGTTCGATCAGCGGGTTATGCAGCTTCCGCTCAATGCACAGCCTGGTGCTATCCCTGTGGATCGCGGCGGAGCGCCAGGGTGAGGTGGCCGTCGAAGGCGTCAATCTGGCCGAGCTGCTGGCTGCCAGATCACAAGAACGAGTGCAGAAGTAGTAGCTGGAAACGGAGGAAGAGTATGCTGTCCCAAAAGCGTTATCCGATTATGATCGCCCTCGGCATGATGATTTTGCTCCAGATGGCTTGTGGACAAACATCACGCACCAGTGACGAAAAAAGCATCGCGGCCACGGTCGCCAAGCAGGTGCGGGCGACCCTAACCGCTGAAGCCCAAAGGTCGGCAGCAAATACGGCAGTCGCAGTTGCCCCATCCGACACCCCTAAGCCGACTGAAACGACAGCGCCTACGGCGACATCTGCTCCCACCGAGACGCCGGCGCCAACGGCAACTGACACTCCGACGTCTCTCCCAACCGATACCCCCGTACCGACTGATACACCTACCGTAACGGAGACACCGACTGCAGACAATACGAACGACCTGATCGTCAATGCACCAGCGATTTTGGGCGCTAAAGTTGCAGAGGTCGAGGGTACCCTGGGAAAACCCCTGGATATTGTCCAAATTGATCGAGGGTCGGTGGATGCGATTCCGGAGGGCGGCGAGTCCCGCACTTACAAGATACAAGAATACCTTCTCTACGTTGATTACGACAAGACCGGTATTGCCAAAGGCGTGCAGTTGTTCAGTGGGCTGGAAAAGTACAACTACGCTTTGTCTGAATGGCCTGTGATCCTTAGACGTGTCGGGGTTGACTTTATCGCCGAACCACCGGACGTATCAGCCCTAATTGCAGTCGCATGGACCAATGTAAATGGCTATGCTGTCAGGGTAGAGACCGATGCTATCGGCGGTAAGATATGGAGCGTTTGGGTTTCGCTCGTTTCGTCTAATCCGCGGCCGGCAAATACGCCTGACAAACCGGCGGCGATTGCATCCAATGCGAGCAACATACGGTCGGGACCAGGCACGAGTTATCCTATTGTCGGCAAGGCGAGCGCCGGACAGCGCTATGATATTCTGGGGCGTAACGCGGATTCATCCTGGTGGCAAATCTCGTATGGTGACAAACAGGGATGGATTGCGGCTTCGGTTGTCAAGACGAGCGGTCCGCTTGACGCAGGTGGCTGTAGCACAGAACATTCCAACACCGCCCCCTGCACCAACTTCTCCGCCGGCCAAGCCAACGTCCCTGCCACTCACGCGGCCCGAGCAGGAGTTCATTGTGAAGAGCTGGGGACTGCGCCTTTACGATGTGAAGCGCGCCAAGTCAGTCTATTTCTACGATGACGCGCGCTTTGCCCAAGGCACCTACCTCATCCCGCTCGTTGAGTTTCGGAATACGGGATCCGGAACTGCGACGCCCCTGCGCAGTCTCAATTTCTACCTGCAAGATACGCGGGGGCGGACTTACAAGTTCGATCCGTTCGATGATGCGGTTCTGGGCGCCGCATGGCAGTTCCAGGCTGGGCACTTGTACGATGACATTAACCCGGGGCTAAAATTGGGCATCGCATTGCCATTTGATGTGTCACCTGACCTGACTGACGTCTGGTTGCGCGTTAGGGAGGACTCCAGAATCGTGATATACCTGGGGAATGTGAGCCAGTTACCCGAAAGCAGATGAAACGATGGCACCAGAAGCTGGAATTGAAGCTGCCATAAAAAGGGCCCCGAAGGGCCAAGGCGTTATGCCTTCCACCTCCAGATCACTGGATTGCTGTCATTATAACCGAACGGTGGCTGCGAAGTCAAGAGAGAAACACTACACTAGGCGAGTTCCACCAGGTTTGGCGTCGAGGCTGAGAAGGGCAGCCTAGCGGCGGGGAGCGCGGGGTGTTTGGAGCACGAAGACGCGAAGCGGCACGAAGCATACGAAGCACGAAGATCGCGAAGCGCGAAAGAGGGAGTTAGCGTTGAAATGATTGCCTTTGCCCATGACATGGCGGCGAGATTGATCTGCTGATCGTGCAGGATGGCATCGCTTATCCCCTGCAGATCAAGAAAACCGCCGCGCCGGGTCGGGATGATGTCCGGCATTTCGGAGCGCTGGCGCATCTCGGTTTGCCCGTCGGCCCGGGCGGCGTCATCTGTCTGGCGGAGTAACTGCTGCCGCTCACGGCCGCGGCCCAGTCCATTCCGGCCTGGGCGCTGTGAGCCGTTGGATTACGGAGACACGAAGCCTTACGAAGAACACAGAGCACGCGAAGAGAGGTGGATCATGGTCGGTCGCAACGATCCCTGCCCTTGCGGCAGCGGCAAGAAGTACAAGAAGTGTTGTCTGAAGAAGGATGAAGAGGCCCGGCGGGCTCAAGTGGAGGCCGAGCGCGCGGTGCGCCAGGCGGCCGCCGCATCGCTTCCGCCACCGTTGCCCGCAGTGCAACACCTCCCGCCCGCTGCCGGGACGGACGACGCGCTGGGGGATGGGCCAGAGACGGAAGCTGAGGCAGACGCCATAACCGACTCCTCCTTTTTCGATACGCGCTGGGCAGAGTTCGAAGCGGCAGAAAATGACGAAGACCAAATCGCCATCTTCCTGGCGACGCTGGATGAGGGGGCGATGGATAACGAAAGCGCCTTCGAGATGCTCAACGTCATCTACCAAGCCAGCGTGGCCAGCGGCGAGCGCGATCGCTTCGATGCGTTGCTCGCCCTGTTGCGCCAGCGCCAGCCGGACGTTTACGCCCACGATGCCCATTTCTACGCCGGCTGGCTGATCTCGAACGCCCTGGCCGCCGGACGCATGGACGCGCTGCCGGCCCTGGCCCATGAGCTGGCCGACACAGCCGGCGAAGATCTCGACACCGTCAGCGGCACCCTCGACCAGTTGGCTTACCACGGCCACCTGTCGGTGGTTACTGAGGCCATGCGCCGCGCCTGTCCGTTGGTGCGGGATGCCGGCGAATACTTCGAGTGGGCGGTCACTGCATTTGCCGAACGTGCGCTGACGTACGCGAGGCTCGACTACCTGGAGCGCACCGCAGCCCCGCACGCCGCCGAACTGGAGGCGCTGAGCGCCGCCTTTGATTGCGCAATTTTGCAGCCAGGGGATGCGGCCCAATTCCTGGCGCACATCACCGGGCAGGCCGAACGGCGCTGGACGTTGGACGACTTCACCCTCACGCCGCACCGGCGGCGCAAGGGCGCACCGGGACTCTCGGCGGACGATGGCCGAACCAATCTGTATTACCTGACCGTCGAATTCCTGGGCTACCTGCGTCGCGCGGAAGGCGTGCCGTATGCCAAAGGGGAGATCGCGCGCGACCAGATTCAACGATACATCTTGAAGCGCCACGCCGGGGAGTTGAACGACGCGAACGGCAGGAGGGAGGCCAGGCCCAAAGCGCGCGCATCGGCGCCAGTGCATCCCCTCTGCCCCGACCACGACACGATGGATCGTTTTCTGGCTCGTCTGTTGAGTTTCCTCAGCTCGCAGCCTTACAGAGCCGCAGCCCTGTTCGAGATGCTCCCGGCCTGGCTCAGGTTCCTGGAAGCACGCGAGCTGATTGACGCCGACCAGCGCGTCCGGACCCTGCGCGAGTTGGATGGCCTGGTCCCCGATCTAATCAAAGTTCTGCATGGCTATCGTTCGGACTCCGCGCTGCGGCTGGCAGCAGAGCACTGGGGGGAGAACGATGGTCTCAGGCCGGCGCGCCGCGATCAGGCCGCGAAGTAGGCGGTGTAGAAGGCGTCGAGCCGGCGCCGGATACGCTTTTCGGCATAACCGCTCCGCAGCGCAGCCTCCACGACCGGCGCGGCCAAGAGCGTCACCTCATGCGTGACGATGGCTTGCGTGACGCCCATGGCCGCCAGCCACGCGCGGACGTCCTTTTCCCCATGGACGCGGAAGAAGTTGCGCACCAGCCCCGCCATCAGCTCAGCAAACAACGGCGTGGCGCGGAAGTGCAGCCAGAAGTTCAGGCCAATCTGCACCATCGCCTCCAGGGACCCGGTATCCACATAGCCGGCCAGTTCGGCCATCTCCGTTTCGGCATTTGCCGCCCACACCTCCTCGCTCCACTTGCGCATCAGTCTGGCATCCAGGGTCGTGTTCAGGAAGGTTTCGCTCTCGCGGATGGTCTCCTGGACATTCGCGCTGATGAAGGCGAGTAACTGCTTATCAATACTCCTTCCCAGGGTTGGCGCGCCGGCGTTCAAGGCATTCTGTCCCATCCTGAGCAGCGACGATGCGCCGGGGATGTTTTTCGCCAGGGCATTTTCGGTCAGCACAAAGGCCTTGATGCCGCGGTAGAGGACATTGGAGATCAGCACCCCATAAACGGAGCTTGAGATAACCTGGTGGGTGATCTCGCGGCGCAGGTCCTCCAGGCCGATGATGTTGTCAACGAGCTGATCGAACACCCCGCGCGGCAGGAGCGACGCGACGCGGGCGTCATCGTTCGTCAGGAATTCATGCACAAACAGTACGTTTTCCCGAATCTCGTCCACGAGTTCGGGCGAAATCGGCCTCTCGATCACATTGCGCCCGATCCAGTCCACCACCTGGTCTGCGCTCACCACCTCGTGCAGCCGCACGTGCCCCAGCCAGGCAAAAACGTCCGCCACTTCCTCCGCCAGCGTCGCCGGCAATTTCTCCCCGCGCAGCCGCTCCAACTCAAACCGCACATGCGCTTCCAGCAAATCATCCTTCTTCTTTGTCATCCCTCATTCCTTTCCGATTTTCGATTTTTTCGATTTTCGCTCACGAATCTCCGCTCTCTGCGCTTTGCACTTTGCACTTTGCACTTTGCACTTCTCCCCCCTCCTCCATCTGCAGCCAGGACGTGCCCCACCCATCCCCAACCCAGCGCCCCTGCACCAGCAGCGGTTGCCAGGGCGCCGGGGACTTGGCCGCCTTGTCGCCGCGGGCGATGACGAACGTGGCGCCGTCGCCCAGGAAAAAGCCGGGGCCGCCGGTCCAGCCGGGCAGACGCACGCCCGCGGTCAGGAGCGACCGGCCGGGGAAAGCGGACAGTTCGGCCAGGGGCACATGCGCCGGCAGGCTTGCGCGCACCAGCGCCAGCGGATCGGTCAACGCGCTGACCGGCAGCCCCAGCAATTCGGTCTCCCAGTCCCAGCGCTGGCGCAAGGTCTCCGCGGGGACCGCTCGCCGGCCAAAATCGAAGATCATCTGACCGGCAGAGCCGTGACGGAACTCCTGCGCCTCGGCCAGCAGGCTGGCCCGGCTCCGCGCCAGTCCATCCAGCGCGCCGCCGCGGATCAAATGCTCGATCTCTTTGGGCCGCAGGGCGACGCGGCGCAGCAGGTCGCGCAGATCGCTGAATTTGCCGGCGCCGCGCTCCTGGCAGATGGCCGTGATGGCCGCCTGGCGCAGGTCGCGCACCTGGCCCAGGCCCATGAAGAGCACCGGGCCAGATCGCCCCTCGGTCAGGCTGAAGGCCTCGGCGCTGAAGTTGACGTGCGGCGGGCGCACGGTCAACCCCAGGCGCACCGCCTCTGCCATGTAGATGGCCGGGTGATGAAAGCCGCCGTAGTCGGCCAGCCGCGCGCAGAGGAACTGCGCGGGGTAGTGCGCCTTGAGGTAGGCGGAGCGAAAACTGACCTCGGCGTACGCGGTGGCGTGTCCCTGGTTGAAGCCGTAGCCTGCGAAGGGCATCACCTGCTCCCAAAGCGTGCTGGCCTGCGCCGGAGTGAAGCCAGGGCCGGTCGGCGGCGGTCGCTGGCAGCCGGCGATGAACTGCCCGGCCAGCGCCGCCATCTCCTGCGCGCCAAAGTGACTCATGCCGCGGCGCAGTTGATCGGCCTGCGCCCACGTCAGCCCCGCGATCTCGCGTGCCAGGCGCAAGATCTGCTCCTGGAAAATCAACACTCCCTGGGTGGGGCCAAGAATCGGCTGCAGAGCCGGGTGCAGATAGGTCACGGCCTGCTCGCCGCGGTAACGGCGCACGAATGCGCCGGCCATGCCGCCCATCGCGGGGCCAGGCTTGAAAAAGGCGTTGGCAATCGCCAGGTCGCGCACGCTGCGGGCCTTGAGCTTGCGCAGGGTGCGCTGCGCGCCGTCCGATTCGCACTGGAAGACGCCAATCGTCTCGCCGCGCGCCAGCAGGTCGGCCGTGGCCGCGTCGTCCAGCGGGACGTCGGCCAGGCGGAAGGCCGGATCGCGGCCCTCGCGCACCCAGGCCGCGGCGTCGGCCAGCACGGTCAACGCGCGGATGCCCAGCAGGTCCATCTTTTGCAGCCCCAGCGCTTCCACATCGCCGTGTTCGAACTGGGTGATCAGGAAGCCCTTGGGCGCCCACTGCACCGGCGCGATGTCGGTCAGCGGGCCGGGCGTGATCACCACGCCGCCGGGATGAACGCTCAGATGATCGGGCTGCCCCACCAGGGTGTAGGCCACGCGCACGGTTTCCTGCTCCAGGGGATCGGTCAGCGCGGCCAGGACGTCGTCCATCGTGCGTTGATCGCGGCGCCGCGGGTCGGGATGCCAACGGTGCGGCAGTTGACCTACCAGCCGGTTGACCTGCTCGGCCGGCAGCCCCAGGGCCTTGCCCGTTTCGCGCACGGCCGATTGCGGCCGCATCGTGCTGACCGTGCCGATGAGCGCGACGCGGTCCGCGCCGTACGCGTCGCGCACGTAGCGCAGCACCTCATCGCGGCGCCGGCTGCAGAAATCGAGGTCAATGTCGGGCGGGTTGGCCCGCGCCGGATTGAGAAAACGCTCGAAGAGCAGCCCGTGCTCGATGGGGTCCACCGTGGTGATGCCGGTGCAAAAGGCGACCAGGGAGTTCGCCACGCTGCCGCGCGTGCTGACCGGAATCTCGTGGCTGCGGGCAAAGCGCACGATGTCAGCCACCACCAGGAAGAGCGGCGCGAAGCCGTGGCTGCTGATGGCGCTCAATTCTGCGGCTAGACGCTCCTGCGCCTGGCCGCGCCGGGGCGAGTCGGCGGGAAAGAGGCGCTCGAGGTCGGCTTGCGCGAGCGCGGCCAGCGCCGCGTCCGGCGTCTTTCCACTGGGCAACGCCAGGCCGGGCCAGATCGGCCGGCCGTCGGGCAGGCAGTCGCCGCAGGCGGCGGCAATCTCCCCACTCTGCGCCACCGCCTGCGGGAAGCGGGCAAAGCGCTCGGCGATGTGGGCCGGGCTGAGCCAGTGCGGGGACGGGCCGTGAGCCGCCTGGCCGCGTGGGAACGAGGCGACCGGTGTGATGGGCGTTGACGCGGCGGCGCGGCGCGTGGTTGTTCGAGCCACGTAGCGCGTCTCGTCGTCGGCCCATTCCTCATCGGGATCGGCGTCGTCGTTCGGCGCATCATTGCCTGCATCTTCGTCCAACCGTGCATTGGCGCGGATCGCGGCCAGCAGGCGCAGCCGGGGCGCGTCCGCGGGCGCCAGGCAGAAGATCGGCTGCACCGCCACCGTGGCCAGTCCCAGGCGCCGGCCCAGGGCGGTCACCGCATCCGCGATGGCGGCATCGGCGGGGGCGTGCAGTTCCAGGGCCAGGTGCAGATTCTGCCCGAAGATGTCCGCCAGCCGTTCGGCGTAACGCTGCGCCGCGGCCGCGTCGCCGCTGCGCAGGTAGCGTTCGATCCACCCCTCCTGCCCGCCGCCCAGGCAGATCAGCCCGGCGCGCTGTTCGGCCAGCGCGTCCAGGTCAAGCCCGCGGGCGGCCAGCGCTTCCCGCTGCGGGCTGCCCTGGACTGCCGATGACAGGCGACACAGCGAGCGGTAGCCGGCGGCATCCCTGGCCAGCAGCACCAGTTTGCCGGCCGTGACTGCATCGCCGGGCTGCCAGGGGAAAGCAGGCTCGGCCACCGTGATCGTCATGCCGATGATGGGCTGAACGCCGGCGGCGCGGCAGGCGCGACTGAACGCGACCGCGCCGTAGAGCGCGTTCGTGTCGGTCAACGCCAGGTGGGTCAGACCATCCGCGGTCGCGCGCGCCACCAGCGCGCCCACCGAGGGCGTCGCGCCGAGCAGGGTAAAGTGCGAGTGGACTTCGAGATGGGTAAAGGACATCGCCTTTATCATAGAACGGAGCCGCCGAAATAGCAAACGGCGGCCACAACTTCAGGAATTCCAGATGTGGCGCCGCGCGACCGTTGTTGACGGACTTGTACGGGCCTGTTACAATCACGATGAAGGGATTGGGCGCAAAGGATCGAGTATTTCTTGCAGGAGCAAGGATGGCAGACCCAGTAGATCAGCTGTTTCAGGAATGGCAACAGTTGGGCGGTCGGGTGCTTCTGGCTGAAGTCCATGCCGCCCCATTGCCGCGCGCGCCCGAACAGGTGATCGCCGAGAGCACGGCGCATTGTCGCGCATCGGGCCGCCTCACATGGGTGGTGCTCGACTGGTTGATCCGTCATGTCGAGCAGTTAGACGAAGACAGGTTGCTGCAAGAGACGCGGAAGCGAGGCAATCTATCTGTCCTCGGCCTGCTGTGCGATGCGGCTAATCTGCGCCGCCCTCATTCGAAATTCCAGCGTATCATGGCCGCGTGCAAACCGACCGACGCGGTCGAGCCATTCTTTCAACGCGTCGCCAAAAGTCGAACAGCGTTGGCCTTAACACAGCAGAACGCGCTGGAAGTATTTCGTCGGTGGAATTACCTGTGTAGTGAACTGCGCTATCTCTGACCGGAACCCAGAACATGCGGAGAACGAATTTCTTGACCGCAAAGCCAAAGGAGGCGGCAGGCGTCCCCGTTACTCTCCCCCTCTCCCTCCGCTGCAGAAGGGCCGGGTGAGGTGGGCCCCCCATCCCCGTATTTACTCGCTTCTTCCCCCTTCTCCTCTCCGCTGTGCGGAGAGGAGAAGGGGCCGGGGGTTGAGGTGAGGCCCGCACCCATCGCCCGTAACTCCCGGTGGCGCGGGATATCCTCACAGAACGATCGTCGCAGCTCAGCATCCGCGATCAAGGCGGACTGCTCGTGCAGCCAGCGGCAGCCGCGCACCAGCATCTGCTCCGCCCACGGCTCCCCGGCAGCGTCCAACACAGCATAACAGATCAAGTAGAGCGAGCTTGGGTCGGCCGCCTGGTCAATCAGGGGGAGAGGGGCGCCGGTCAGCAGCTCTTCCACGCACGCGCAAGCCTCGTCGGTCTCACCCCTCTCCAACGCCAGGTGCGCCTGCGCGCCCACGATTTCAGGCAGCAGCCGCGCCGCGACCTCGCCGTGCGCGGACGCACGCGCCTGGCGCAGGGCATCCGCGGCTTCCGCCCAGCGGCCCTGCCGTTGGCGCAGCAGGCCGGTCAGCAGCCACGCTTCGGCCAGAATATGGGCGACGCCCAGCCTGGCGGCGATGGGCAGCGCCTGGCCGGCCGCGTCGGCGTATCCAGGCTCCCCGCCATCCAGGTGCAGGCGGGCGGCGAGCAGCAGGAGCCGCACCTTGAGCAGCGACGCGGCCAGGGCATCGGCCGCGACGGTCGCGGCCTCGATGAGACTCTTGGCCTGCGCCCAGGCGCCCAGTTGCACGAACATCTCGGCCGCCTCCACCTGGCCGGCCGCGGCGGTCCAGCGATCGTTGATGGCCTGGCAGTGCGGCGCCAACCGGTCGTAGAGCGCAAGACAACGGTCGTAGGCCGCCGACAGCCGGTAGAGCGCGAGCTGGTTCAGCAGCACCTGCCCCTCCAGCCAGGGATGGCGCAGATCGCGGGCCGTGGTCAGCGCCGCGTCGAGCCTGCCCTCAGCCTCGGAATAGTCGCCACGCGTCCAGGCCACCATGCCCAGTCCCATCCGCGCCACGGCGCGCAAGAACGGCGACTCGCGGCCAAGGGCGCTGTCCCGCACCTCGCCAAAGGCCGCGGCCGCGCCGGCCAGATCATCCACAGACCAGCAGGCGACGCCCAGGTGCAGCAGGCAGTCGGCGACTGCGTCCGGCGCGGGCAGCGCGCGCGCCCTGTGCAGCGCATGGACATAGTAGCGCCGCGCGAGATCCAGCTCGCCGCGCCACCAGTGACTGCGACCGGCAATGCGATGAGCCTCGATCTCGGCGGCCGGATCGTGCAGCGCCGCGGCCAGCGCCAGCGCGGCGTTGGCCGCGACAATGGCTTCCGCGTAGTGCGTGGTTTGTTCGGCCAGGGTCGCGCGGCGCAAGGCCGCGACCAGGCGCTGGCGTGGGTCGTGCGTCAGCTCCGCCAGCCGTTCCAGTTCGCTGACGTCGGCCGCCTGGGCCTGGGGATCGCGCCGTTGGCTGTGCGCCTGCTCCCGCGCCGCCAGCAGCTCGAAGCGCAGCGCGGGCTGTGCCGGCGGCGCCAGGGCCAATGCCTTCGTCAGATAGCCAATGGCTTCGGCGTACGCGTGCCAGGCCAGCGCCTGCTCGCTCGCGCTGCGCAGATAATTCAGCGCTTTCGAGCCTTCGCCCCCGCGCGCGCAGTGCCAGGCCAACGCTTGCAGGGTGACGCCGGCCGCGGCGCCGTGCTGGGCAAAGAGATGCTCCATCTCCAGTCCGACAGCCCGATGCAGGCGGCTGCGCTGCACCTCGTCCAGGGCGCCGTACAAATAGGCTTGAAACAGATGATGGCGAAAGTGATAGGCCGCGCCGGGCGTCCCCGCGTGGGGCAGCACGCTGCCGGGGAGCACCAGGCGATGCGCGCTCGCCAGATCGCCGCTCAGCCGGGCGACGACGCTTGGCTCATCCTCGCCCACCAGCGCGGCGACGATCTCGCTGCGGAACTCGTCGCCCTGAACACAGGCGGCGTTCAACAGGCGGCGATCGGCTGGCGGCACGCGGTCAATGCGCTCCCGGATCAGCGCCTCGACGCGCGGCGGCAGCGCGTCCCAGTTCAGTGCGCTGCGGTCCACCCAACGCCCCTCCGGGTCCTGGCTGAGCCACCCGGCCGCGGCCAGCGTGTGCAGCAGTTCCACCGTGAAAAGGGCGTGACCCTCGGTGTGACGATACAGGGTCTCCCGAAACGACGCTTGCAGCCGGTTAGGCTCGCGGTCGAGCAGCGCGTCCACGAAGCCGCGGCCGTCGGTCTGGTCCAGGTCAATCGTCGTCGCGCCGATTTGATTTCGCAGCGGCTGGATCATGGTGCCCAGGGGATGGCTGCGCTCGCTGTGCGCCAGCGCGAGCGCGCCTGACCGGTAAGCGCCAACGATGAGGACGCGGCTGTGGGTCAAAGCCTGCGCCAGGTGGAAGAGCAGGGCGACGGTGCCGGCGTCGGCCCAATGCAGATTGTCCAGCGCCAGCAGAAGCGGCCGCAGCCGCGTCACCTGCTCGAAAAAACGCACCAGTTGGTCGAACAACGCCGCCTGCGATGTGGGCGGCAGCGCCGGCCGGTCGGTTTGCTGCGCGTTTGCATTGGCGCCTGCGCCAGCCAAAACCAGGCGCGCCCAGTCTGGCGCCTGCTCCCGGAGCAGACGAACGACTTCGACGCCAGCCGGCGTCGCCTTCGCCGAATGGTTGTGCAGAGGTGGGTGGGCGTTGGGAATGCTGGTTTCTCGCTCCGCGAACAGACGCAAGCCATCCACCACGGGCTGGTAGAGGTCGCCAATTCCGAGCAGCGCCGTGCAGTTGCCATGCACGACCAGCCAGGGTGGACTGGTGCGGCCGAGCTGTCGCGCCATCTCGTGCAGTAGATATGTCTTGCCGCTGCCGGCCTCGCCCATCACCAGGACGACGCGGCCGCGACCCAGCGCCGCCTGCCTGGCGCCAACGTGCAGCGCGGCCAGCTCTTGCTCGCGGCCGACAAAGGGGTGAGCATCCTGCGTTCCCCGTGCGGACCAAGCGGCTATGGTTGGCCCGGCCGCGCTAACCGGTTTGGCCGCCGCGGCCAGGCGTCCCTGCTGAATGGCTGCGGCCAGCTCCGCGGTCTGCGCTTCCGGCTCCGCGCCCAACTCCTGCTGCAGCTCACGCCGATACGCTGCATAGCGTGCCAGCGCGGCGCCATGCTGATCGCTGTCCACCAGCGCCAGCATCAGCCCGCGCTGCGCGGCCTCGTCGTACGGATTGAGCGCCAAGCAGCGCCGGTAACGCGGCAGCGCCTGCGCCAGATCCCCCTGGACGTGGTCATGCTGCGCCAGCCGAAAGAGCGCGCGGGCGGCAAGCTGCTCCAACTCGCTGCGCGCGGCGGTGATCCACTGCTCGAACTCCTGGCAATCGTCGGCGTGGAACCCTTCCAGGAAAGGACCGCGGTAGAGCGCCAGCGCCTGTTCCAGGTTGGACGCCCACCCCGGCTGCGATTCCGGCGTTTGCGCCAGCGCCAGAAAGCGCACGGCATCTACGGTCACATCCGCGGCCAGGTTGAACTGCAGGGCCTCGCGTGTGATGTGGAGATAGGGCGGCTGTGCGGTCTGGTCGTTGAGCACCGCGCGCAGGTTGGCCAGGGCGCGGCGGAAATTACCGCGCGCGGCTTCGATGGTGTGCCCCGGCCACAGCAGCTCGGCCAGCGCCTCGCGCGAGTGCGGACGGCGGTGCTCCACGGCCAGGAAGGCCAGCAGGGCACGCACCTTATTGGACTCGAAACGTTCGATCACCTGGTGATCGAGGGTCAGTTGAAAAGGACCGAACAGGGTCAGGTCGAGATGGGCCATCGGGCTCCCTCCTCAAAACCGCACAGCAAACCAGGTTATGCAAAAACCGCTTTCATTGTACCACAATTCTCGTGACTTGTCCGGACATTTTGCGCGCGATTTGCGCGCGATGTTGTGCTAATCTAGACTCGCTTGAACGAACGCGGCCCAAACGTGCCTTTGAAGCCACCTCAGTTTAGTCTCGAAGTTGTCTCGTATAGGAGAAAGTAACATGTCACCCATCCATCGCTCATGTGTTCTCTCGATTCTCTTGCTGACAGCGCTCCTGGTCGCGTGCAGCGGCCCGACGGCCACACCGGCGCCGCCCGCAGCGACGCCGGTTCCACCAACGACAGCGCCGGTCCAACCAACACCGGTTCCACCGACGGCAGCGCCGGCCCAACCAACACCAGTTCCACCGACGGCAGCGCCGGAGCCATCACCGCCGCAAGGCCTGCGCTTCGATGCGCCAGAGTACGCCATCGACGGTCCCTATGCCGTAGGGGTTCGCTACTTCACCATACCAGCCACAGCGGAGACCGACCGCGATCTCACGGTCAGTGTCTGGTATCCGGCCCAGAAATCCGACGGTGCGACTGCCGAGATGGTCTACGAGCAGCAGTTTGCGCCGGGCGAGATTCCAGCGTTCTCGGTCTTTGGCCATGCCCAACTGGATGCGCCTCCCGACGATAGCGGCGCACCCTACCCACTGGTGGTCTACAGCCACTCCCATTGGTCGTTTGGTCAGGAGACTCCCTATTTTGCCGAGCATTTGGCCTCGCGCGGGTTGGTGGTCATATCCAGCGACCATGAGG
The DNA here is from genome assembly GCF_016704685.1 of Candidatus Amarolinea dominans. Lineage (NCBI taxonomy): Bacteria > Bacillati > Chloroflexota > Caldilineae > Caldilineales > Candidatus Amarolineaceae > Candidatus Amarolinea > Candidatus Amarolinea dominans. The sequence continues at coordinate 15,131 of NZ_JADIZS010000045.1, read as the reverse complement.
ATAACTGGAGCACGGCATTTGGCCCCATTGCGCCGCAGGCATATTTTCGGCGACCGCAGGAGATCACACGCCAGATCGATTATGCCGAGCATCTCTCCGCAGATGACGGATTACTGCCAGGCTTCATCAGCACGAACCGGGTCGGTGTTGCAGGTTGGTCCCAGGGGGCCATGACTGCCCTTGCTGCAGCCGGTGCGCGCTTGAACCTGGCTAATGCGGCCGCCTGGTGTAAGGAAAATCCGGACACTGCTGAGCTCAACCCGACAGCGTGCCCAGACCTGGTCGGTCGCGAAGCGGAGCTTGCCGCCTTCGCAGGTCTTGACGAGACGCCTGCGGGGCTTTGGCCGGACTGGAGTGACGAGCGTGTTGGCGCCGTCGTAGCCATGGCGCCATCCACCATCCCCTTCGGCAAAGAAGGCATGCAGCCTGTGAATGTGCCGGTCATGTTTCTGATAGGATCCGGTGAGACATCCGTTGACGGAGGCTTTGAGATGGCTAGCCCCTACGAAAGTGTTGTCTCCGGAAGCAAGGCCAAGGTGGTCTTCGACTATGGCGAGCATCTGATATTCTTCAGCCGTTGTGCTGACTCACCTAGTATCGTGGCGTTGGGCTTTCCTATGTTCTGCACCGATCCGGTATGGGACATGGACCGCGCCCACGACCTGATCAACCACTTCACCACCGCCTTCCTGCTGGCCGAACTGAAAGGCGACGCCGATGCGGCCAAGGCGCTGGCGCCGGAGAATGTGACGTTCCCGGGCATCAAGTACGAAGCGGCCGGCTATGGCGCAGCGCCTAAAGCTAAGCTAGACGACGCCACCGTGGCCAAGCTCGAGGGCATACTAAATGACCAAATGCAGCCCAACGGCGTTCCCGGCTACGCCATGTGCGTGGTCATGGACGGTAACCAGGTCTACAGCAAGGGCTTCGGCGTTGCGGAGTTGGGTGGTGATCGGCTGGTGACGCCCCAATCGGTCTTCGCCATTGCCTCGACTACGAAATCCTTCACTGGCGTTGCGTTGATGCAACTCGTCGAGCAAGGCAAGGTAGACCTGGACAAGCCGGTCACGGCCTATCTCCCCTACTTCGAGATGGCCGACCCGCGCTACAAGAACATTACTGTGCGCATGCTCGCTTCGCACACGTCGGGGTTGACGGACGAAGCAGTCACGGCAACTCTGCCGGAAAGTGTGGAGCCAACCGCAGTGGACGCAGCGCTCGAGTGGTACGTGCGGTCCCTGAGCGATGACAAGCTGACAGCGGCGCCCGGCGAAACATGGCAGTATGCCTCGGTCAACTTCAACATCTTGGGCGATCTCATCGGCAAGGTGTCAGGCTTGCCCTATGACCAGTATGTCGTCCAGAACATCTTGGAGCCACTCAAGATGACGCACTCGACCTTCGATGCGGCGGCGATCCCGCCCGATGCCCTGGTTGGCGAACACACAACCGGTGAAGACGCTATCGTGAAGGCAAAGCCGGTGACCCACACCAAGGGCATAGACCTACCGGCAGGCGGCCTCTATTCCACCTGCGAGGACATGACGCGCTGGATGCAGGTTAACCTGAACCGGGGCGAATTGGACAGCGCGCGCATCCTCAAGCCTGAGACCTACGATATCCTCTGGAAGGTAGAGGCGCCGACCGGTCTCGACCAGTTCTTCGGTGCGTGGGCCGGCCAATATGGGTTAGGCTGGGGCGTGGCGGAAGATGGCGGTCATTTCCTGGCTGGCCATCCCGGTGGGGGTGCGGGCCAGACCACCGGCTTTCAGCTCGCCCCCGACGACAACCTGGGCGTGACGGTGCTGGCTAACTGGGGCACCGATGCCATCTACCCGGCCTGGATGGCTGCGGCTGATGTGACTTATGCCTTGTTGGGTATCGACAAATAAATGCCCAGGCAGATCGGTTGGGTGATCCACCCCGGATCACCCAACCGATAGGCAATTTCGATCCATGACAACTGGAAGGAGTGCTAACGATGTTACGTTTCAATCGCAGTTTTGTCATTCTGGTGCTGGCAGCATTGCTCGCCGCCTGCGCCGGCCCGGCCGCGGTGCCGACGGCGACACCTGTTCCGCCCACGGCCACGCCAGTACCGCCGACGGCCACGCCGGTACCACCAACACCAGTGCTGCCCACAGCAACCCCAGGCAAGATTGAGACGAAGAAGGGGGAGATCACCAGCCAGGCGCTGGCCGGCAACCTCCTGGGCGACCCGACCACCCGCGAATTCTACGTCCTGCTGCCGTCCAGCTACGCCACCAGCGACAAACGCTATCCCGTGGTATACGTGCTCCACTGGTACACGGGCCATGCCAACACCCTGCTGGGCGCCTTCAAATCAGCATACCAAATTGCCCTGTCCGCGGGCGACTTGCAGGAGATGATCTTCGTTTTTCCTGATGCTAACAACCGATTTGGCGGAAGCCAGTATCTGAGTTCGCCAACCATCGGCGACTACGAGACCTACCTGACTCAGGAACTCGTGGCCCATATCGACGCCACCTATCGCACCCTGCCCGACCGTGTCAGTCGCGGCATCACCGGCTGTTCTATGGGCGGCGATGGATCGATGGGCCTGGCGTTGAAGCACCCGAACGTATTCAGTGTCGCAGCGCCAGCCTCCGGCGAATACGATTATTCAGGCGATTTGGTCCTGAAGCGCGCGACGGAGGTTCTGAAGATCCCACCTAAGAATTTTTCTGACCTGACCAAAAACTGGGAGATCAAGTATCTCCTGTCCTGGGCCGCAGCTGCCGCAGCCAATCCTGATAAGCCTCCGTTCTACCTGGATATGCCTGTCGCTCTGGTGAATGGTGAGGCTCAGATCGTGCCTGAGGTGGTCGAAAAGATGATCGGAGTGGATCCCGTCCACGATCTCGACCGCTACCTGTCACAGCCGGAGCGCCTGAATGCGATCTTGATCTTGCACGGCGAAGGTGACAACCTTGTGCCAGTGGAACTGGCCCGTGATTTTGACAAGCTCCTGAGCGACCGCGGCGTCGAGCACGAGTACCTTGAGATCAAAGGGGGGCACTGCGACTTCTTGTTCACGCCCGTGGTGACCTTCATGTCGGCTCACCTGGTGGGCGAGGAGCAACCATAGCGGCGACTGTTAAGACCGATGTGCGCTGCCTGCGAGATGGAGAAGCTGGCGGCCGCAAGTTTGTCAGTCTGGAACTTCAGAGGAGCATATTATGAGACCCTGGAAACATCTACCTACGACGTTCAGCGTCCTGCTGATCGCCGCGCTGCTGGTCGCCTGCGCCGCTCCGGCCGTCGCGCCGACGCCGCCGCCGCCGACTGCCACCCCAATCCCACCGACACCGACGCCCGTTCCGCCCACGCCCGAACCGACACCTGTTCCGCCTGCGTCGACACCGGACTCACTGGACGCCACCACCGTGGCAAAGATCGAGGCGCTGGTCAAGGAGATCATGGCGAAGGGCAAAGTGCCAGGCGCAGCGCTGGGCATTGTCAAGGATGGTGAGCTGGTCTACGCCAGCGGGTTTGGCGTCGGTAAACTGGGCAGTGACGCGCCGGTGACGCCAGACTCAGTCTTCCAAATGAGCTCAGTTGCCAAAACGCCAACGGCGATGGCGATCATGCAGTTGGTCGCGGACGGCAAGATTGACCTGGATGCGCCCGTAACGAAGTATTTGCCTTACTTCACTCTGACGGATCCCGACGTGGGAGAAGTCACCATCCGCCGCTTGCTGTCGCACACAGCCGGTATGCCTGACCCCATCAATTGGCTGGCAGAGTATCAGGATAAGAACTTGCGGAACGACAAGGCTGCCCTGGATGACTACGTCCGCAGCCTCAGCGACCAATCCCTGACCTTCCGGCCCGGTAAGGACTGGGCCTACAGCAATACCGGCTTCGATATCCTGGGCGATGTGGTCGCCCAGGTGTCCGGCCAGGCGTTCGAGGACTATCTGCAGGCCAACGTGCTTACGCCCTTGGGCATGGAGAATTCCTCGTACCTGCTGAGCGACCTGGACCCGGCTAGGTTGGTGGCGCCCCATATGCCCGATGAGAACGGCGATGCCAAGACGATTGACTTCTACCCGTACACCCGCGCCCATGCGCCGTCTGGGGCGTTCTATTCCAGCGTGAATGACATGGCCCGCTTTGCGGTTGCCAACCTGAACCAGGGTACACTGGATGGAACGCGGGTGCTGCCGGCGTCAGCCTATGACAAGATGTGGGCGCCTCAGGCCACCAGCTCATGGGCGGAGAGTTTCGGCCCACAGGTTACCAGCTACGGATTGGGCTGGTGGGCAGGTGAGTTCAAGGGATACCGCATCATCGGCAACTATGGCGCCGATTTCGGCTCCCAGTCCCATCTGGGCATATTCCTGGACGATGGCATGGCTGTGATTGCGCTGGTCAACCTCTTCGACCCTGATGTGGGCTCACTCTATGCGTATGACATCGGCAACGGCATCGCAGAAGTGCTGTTGGGTGCCGAAGCAAAGCCGACCCCACAGCCCTAACATCCAAACCTGGTTGGCAGCGGCTGATGTGGCTTATGCCCAACAGGGCATCGACAAATAAATGCTCAGGCGATCGGTTGGGTGATCCACCCCGGATCACCCAACCGATAGGCAATTTCGATCCATGACAACTGGAAGGAGTGCTAACGATGTTACGTTTCAATCGCAGTTTAGTCATTCTGGTGCTGGCAGCATTGCTCGCCGCCTGCGCCGGCCCGGCCGCCGTGCCGACGGCGACGCCGGTGCCACCGACTGCCACGCCTGTTCCACCCACGGCCACGCCACGCCGGTACCACCAACACCAGTGCCACCCACAGCAACCCCGGGCAAGGTGGAGACGAAGAAGGGGGAGATCACCAGCCAGGCACTGGCCGGCAACCTCCTGGGCGACCCGACCACCCGCGAATTCTACGTCCTGCTGCCGTCCAGCTACGCCACCAGCGACAAACGCTATCCCGTGGTATACGTGCTCCACTGGTACACGGGCCATGCCAACACCCTGTTAGGCGTCTTCAAATCAGCATACCAAATTGCCCTGTCCGCGGGCGGCCTGCAGGAGATGATCTTCGTTTTTCCCGATGCTAACAACAGGCTCGGTGGAAGCATGTATTCTGAGCTCGCCGACCATTGGCGACTACGAGACCTATCCACCCCAGGACTTTGTCGATCACATTGACGCCACCTATCGCACGATCAAGACCGTACCAGTCGCGGCATCACCGGCTGTTCGATGGGCGGCGACGGATCGATCTATCTGGCGCTGAAGTACCCGGATGTGTTCAGCGTCGCCGCGCCGTGTCTGGCACATACTATTGGGCACGGGATCCCCTATGGGCACCGGCGACCGAGAATTGACAAGCTGCCGAAGATTTCTATGCCAGATTCTGGGAATTGGGGGTCAATCGGTCTATGTCCTAGCGCGCGGCACGCCTCTAATCCGGACAAGCCGCCGTTCTATCTGGACACACCCTTTGCTATCGTGGACGGAAAGACCCAGATCGTGCCTGAGGTGTTCGACAAGGTTGCAGCCTCTGACCCCGCTGACGAAGTTGACCGTTTTCTGGCCCAGCCGGAGCGCCTGAATGCGATCTTGATCTTCCACGGCAATCAGACGGCGACAATTGTACCGGTCGAACTGGCCCGTGATTTTGACAAACTCCTGAGCGACCGCGGTGTCGAGCACGAGTACCTGGAAGAAGCCAATGGCGGGCACTGCGACTTCTTGTTCACGCCCGTGGTGACCTTCATGTCGGCTCACCTGGTGGGCGAGGAGCAACCATAGCGGCGACTGTTGAGACCGATGTGCGCTGCCTGCGAGATGGAGAAGCTGGCAGCCGCAAGTTTGTCAGTCTGGAACTTCAGAGGAGCATATTATGAGACCCTGGAAACATCTACCTATGACGTTCAGCGTCCTGCTAATCGCGGCGCTGCTGGTCGCTTGCGCCGCTCCGGCCGTAGCGCCGACGGCGACGCCGGTCCCGCTCACCGCCGCACGCCCCGTTCCACCGACGGCGACCCTTGAACCTACCGTCAGCGTGGTTCCCACCGCAACCGTTCAGGCGCCACCTGCAACGCCGGCAGCGCCAGGTTTGGAGAAACAGCCATCTGACGTGCTCTCCGGCTTCGTGGAAAACGATGGCGTGCGGATTCACTATGAGGTCGAGGGCGAGGGCCCGCCCTTGGTCCTGGTACATTGGTTGACCGGCAGCCTCCAAGATTGGCGGGTTGTCGGCTATGCCGATGCACTCAAAGCGAACTATCGCCTCATTCTCATTGATGCCCGAGGTCATGGCCAGAGCGATAAGCCCCACGATCCGGCTGCCTATGTCCTGGAAAAACAAGCCGGCGACATCGTCGCTGTACTCGACAAGTTGGGCGTTGACAAGGCGCATTACTTTGGCTACTCCTTGGGCGGTACGGTGGGTTGGGCTGTAGCCAAGTATTTCCCTGATCGTCTTTCGTCACTGATCATCGGCGGCGAAGCCCCTGAGAATTTCGATCCCAGTGCCGAAATCGAGCGCGATCGCACGCTCACTCATTCACAATACGGGCGCGACGCAGCAAGTGTTTTTGGTAGCTACGGATTCTCCGAGACCAAAGCCTATCAACTTTATGCTGCCACCGATTTTCAGGCTGTAATCGCTGACCTGCAAGCCTTTAGCGCCGAAAACTTCGCCCCTGATCTACCGGATATGAGGATGCCCATACTTCTGCTTGCCGGCGCGTATGATGAAGACCATACTGCATTGAAGGCTGCGACCAACAAGCTGCCCAACGCCACATTCGCATCACTGCCAGGCCACGATCACGTGACGGCCTTCATGCAAACGGACCTTGTCGTGGAACTCCTCACGAAGTTCCTCGCCCAAGTAGAGAAAGCGGCGCTTGACGACGCCACGACTGCCAAGATCGAAACAATCGTCAAGCAAGCGATGACAGACTACCCGGTGCCCGGCTTCGAGCTTTGCATCGTCAAAGATGGCCAGGTGGTCTACAACAAGGGTTTTGGGCTTGCCAACGTTGCAAGCAACCGGCCGATGACCCCCCAATCCGTTTCTACCCAGGCTTCCATCTCCAAGTCGCTGACCGCGATGGCCGTCATGCAGTTGGTGGAGCCACACAAGATTGACCTCGACAAGCCGGTTACTGCCTATCTGCCGTACTTCACCATGGCCGACCCGCGCTACAAGGATATCACGGTGCGCATGCTGCTCAGCCATATGTCCGGCCTGCCTGACGTGCCGATCCCTTGGGATGCCCCGCTCGACCCGACGATTGATCCGCTCGAACAAGCCGTGCGCAGCCTGAGCGATGAGCAGTTGATCTCGGCGCCCGGCGAAGCATGGAACTACAGTGGCTGGGGTTACTCGATGCTGGGCGCCATCATCGTCAAGGTGATTGGCGAGCCGTTCGAGAGCTACATGCACCAGCGCTGGCTGGAGCCGCTTGGCATGGCGAATTCCACCTTTGTGATGGACGAGGTCGATCCCGACCTGTATGTGACCGGGTACATCTCCGCAGAAGATGGCAGCGCCGCCGCGATGGAGCATTTCGTTGACCCCAGAGATGTTCCGGCCGCCGGCCTCTGGTCGAGCTGTGACGACATGACCAGGTGGGCCCGGCTCATGCTGAACAAGGGCGAGCTGAACGGCAGGCGTTTGCTGCAGCCTGAGAGCATCAACGCCATGTGGACATCGGTTGCCAGCACCCCCTGGATGGATGCTCTCGGCCCCTGGTATGGACCGTACGTTGGGGAGTACGGGCTGGGATGGTACGTCGGCGAGAAGGCCGGCCACCGCCTGACCGGCCATGCGGGCGCCGGCGACGGCGTCAATACCCACATCCAGTTTGCGCCCGATGACGGACTTGCCGTAATCGCCATGGACAACTGGCTCAAACCGGACCCGGAGTGGTATCCAGCAGGATTTGCGGCCTTCGACGTGATGGACTTGCTGCTGGGCATCAAACCGCAATAGACGCCGGTCAGCGACTGCGGCCAATCCGTCTTACCTGATTGCGCTGGTCTTTCGCCAGGTCTGGTGGAGCGCGGCTTCGCCAGACCTGGCCTCTCCGCGCTGATCTGTGGCAGCAGGCGCTTATACCATATGGTTACTATACCAAATGGTATACTTCATTTGGCCGAACCCAAAGGTTTCATTTGGCCGAACCCAAAGGTTTCATTTGGCCGAACCCAAAGGTTTCATTTGGCCGAACCCAAAGGTTTCATTTGGCCGAACTCTAAGTTTTCATTTGGCCGAACCGGGTGTACAATGAGCCTATGACTGAACCTGTTCTCTATCCTCGTTTCGCTCGCGCGCGCTTGGAAGAAGCGCTGACCGACACGCCGGTTGTGCTGGTGCATGGCCCGCGCCAGTGCGGTAAGACGACGCTGGCGCGCCTGGTGGGCGACGCGGCAGGCTACACCTACATCTCCTTCGACGATGATGTGCAACTGGCCGCGGCGCGGTTCGACCCTATCGGTTTCGTGGCCGACCTGCCCGAAAAAGTGATCCTGGATGAGGTTCAGCGTGTACCGGAATTGTTCCTGGCTCTCAAGGCGGCGGTGGACCGTCAGCGCACGGCAGGTCGTTTCATCCTGACCGGTTCGGCCAATGTGCTCCTGGTGCCCAAACTGGCAGACTCGCTGGCCGGGCGCATCGAGATTCTACGATTACATCCGCTGGCTCAATGCGAGATCGCCGGTAGCCCTCCGCGCTTTCTCGATCGCCTCTTCAATTCAGAATTCAAGAACCGGCGCTATGACCGTTTGGGCGCTGAACTCGCCGAACGTATCGTGGCCGGCGGTTATCCAGCGGCGCTGACTCGCACAACGCAACGACGGCGGATGGTCTGGTACCGCGATTATGTTGAAACGCTCGTCCAGCGAGATATCCGTGACCTGGCGCGCATCAACTCGCTCGATACGCTCCCGCGCCTGCTGCAACTGGGCGCAGGTCAGACAGCTCATCTGATGAACATCGCTGAGATGGCGGGGTCGTTCCAGTTGAGCCGCCCAACCATCCGCGATTACGTGACGCTCCTGGAGCGCGTTTTCCTGCTGGAACATCTGCCGCCCTGGCATACCAGCCAACTGAGCCGCCTGATTAAAACCCCGGAAACTACACATGGGCGACACGGGAGTGGCCGCAGCTTTGCTCGGATTGGATGGCCCTGCGTTGCTGAAGAACAGGGCCTTGTTCGGTCAATTGCTGGAGACGTTCGTCTTTCAGGGAGTTGCGACGGCAGGCGAGCTGGCACGAGACCGCCCTGTCTTTCTACCACTTTCGCGATAAGGACGGCGCTGAGGTAGATCTTGTCCTGGAACAAGGTGTACGCGCCGTTGCCGGGATCGAAGTCAAGGCGACTGCCACCGTGACAGAGACAGATTTTCGTGGTCTGAGGAAGCTGCAAGCGGATGCGGGTGAACGTTTTGTCGTCGGGGTCGTCCTGTACGATGGAGAAGCCAGTGTAGGTTTTGGGCCTGGCTTGTTCGCAGTGCCGATTCGCGCGCTGTGGGAAACGATCGCCCCCGCCGGCGAGTGAGGCCGATCAGAGCCGCAAACGTTCGATCTTGCGTTCCCAGGCTATCTGACGTATAATCAAGCTATCCCAAGTTTTCGATCTCTATCCTTTGGGGGCGGCATCCTATGCCTGTTGCTCTCACCACGCCGGCGCAGCCGACGATTCGACCGTTCTTCTCGGCACCACAACACAGTAGCGTTTTCCTGGCCGTTATGCAAAATTCGCATAACGGCCTTTTGTTTCTTCTAAACCCGGTTAGGCGCAGCTATGATGATCGTAGTTGCTGAATCTCTGTCAGTACCAACAAGGAGGTGGGTATGAGTTTGATGGGTTACACAAACCGTGTAGCATGGGTGGACCTGACCGCCGGCCAGGTGGATTATCGGCCGATCGCTGAAGAAGATGCGCTCAAGTACATCGGTGCGCGTGGTCTCGGTGTCAAGTACGTCTTCGACAACGGTCCGCAGGTGGACGCCTTGTCCCCGGACAACATCCTGTGCTTCATGAATGGCCCGCTGACCGGCACCGACGCCAACATGAGCGGTCGCATGGCTATCGTCACCAAGTCACCGCTGACCGGCACCGTCACCGATTCGCATCATGGCGGCTGGTCGGCTGCGCGCCTCAAGTGGGCCGGTTTCGATGGCCTGGTCTTCAAGGGCATGGCTGCCACCCCGGTCTACGCCTATATCGAAAACGGCGAAGTAACGCTGCACGATGCCAGTGACCTGTGGGGCAAGGGCGTGCATGCGACGATCAAAGCCCTGCAAGAGCGCTATGGCGAGCCTAAGACCCTGAGCGTGATTGCCATCGGCCCGGCCGGTGAGAATCTGGTCAGGTTTGGCTGCTGGATCAATGAGAATGACCGCGCCTCCGGCCGCGGCGGCACCGGCTGCGTGGGCGGCAGCAAACACCTGAAGGCCGTTGTCATTCGCGGCAAGTACCAGGATCGGCCGCGCCGCGGACAAAGAGGCCTGGAAGGGCGCCCATGACCGTGCCCTGGCCACGATCATGGACGAGAAGAATGTCACCAGCCCGCGCAAGGGTGGCCTCTCGGTTTATGGCACCAACGTGCTGATGAACATCAGCAACACGATGGGCGCGTTGCCGGCGTTCAACAGCAAGGTGACCTCCTTTGGCGAGAATGGCGAGTTGATCAGCGGCGAGTGGGTCAAGGAGCACATCCTGGTGAATGACCCCCCTGCCATGCTTGCCCGGTGGCCTGCAAGAAGGAAGTGGAAATCACCAGCGGCCCCTGGCAGGGTTGCACATGGAGAGCCTGGAGTACGAACCGGCCTGGTCCATGGGCGCCAACTGCGGCAATAACGACGCGGCCGGCGTGGCCAAGATGATTGACCTGTGCAACGACTACGGCATGGACGCCATCGAATCGGGGCATCCGCTTTCTGTGTACATGGAAGCCTCCGAGCGCGGTTACACCAATGGGGATGGCCGACTGGCCTGGGGCGACGTGGCCGGCATGGCGGAATGGGCACGCAAGATCGCCTTCCGCGAAGGCCTCGGCAGCGTCATGGCGGATGGCGCCAACGCCATCGCGGCCTACTTCGGCCATGACGAGCTGGCGATGACCTGCAAGGGCCAGGGCATCCCGGCCTACGATCCGCGCGGCCTCAAGGGCATGGGCATTGGCTATGCCACCAGCAACCGCGGCGCCTGCCACCTGCGTGGCTACACGCCGGCCGTGGAGTTGGGCCTGATTCCGTGGAAGATGGACCCGCTGGCCTGGGAAGGCAAGGGCGACATGCTGCGCATTCTGCAAGACCTGTTTGCCTTCACCGACAGCCTGGATCTGTGCAAGTTCTCGTCTTTTGCCGAAGGCGCCGAGAGTATGCGGCGCAATACAGCACCTTCACGGGCCGGCCGTTTTCCGCGGACGACGTGCTCAAGACAGGCGAGCGCATCTACAACCTGGAGCGCTACTACAACAACCTGAACGGTTTCCCGCGAGGCAGCGATGCCCTGCCGACGCGCTTCACGCATGAAGCGTCCACCATGCCTGGCTCCGAGGGCCATGTCTGCGAGCTGGACCTGATGCTGGTGGAATACTACAAGATGCGCGGCTGGGTCAACGGCGTCGTGCCTGAGGCCAAGCTGCAGGAATTGGGGATTCTCTAAGACTTCTGCCGCCTGCCGGCAGCGGTCATGACAACGAACAGGGGCGCGTCAGCCATCCCGGCTGACGCGCCCCCCTTTTTGCCCGTCATCATTCGCATTCAGTTGTTCCCAAAACTTGTTTGGATGATTGGGCTTACCCCCCCGCGCGGATGAGTTTGCGGTCGAGGCGCGCCTTGAGTTCTGGCATGATGTCAGCCTGGCCGGTCACTTCCATGCGTATCTCGCCGATGCGCAGCGATCCGATCTGGAAGTCGGCCAGTTGACTCAGATGTACTTCCCAGCCTGGTCGATGACGTGCTGCTCTGATTGCGCGGCGCCGCCCAATTCCACCAGGTATTCGCGCACCAGCCACAGGGGGATGCCGCGCAAGTCGCGTGTTTCTGTCACCATGCGCCGCCGCCTACGGCCGGGAAGACATTCAGCACGTCGCTCAGCGACAAAGCGGTGTCCATGCCCAACGGCAGGAAATGGGTGTCGCGGCCGTTGACGAAGACATGCACATGCAGATAGAGATTACCGTCTGCGTCCAACAGCTCCTGGCGCATGGGCGGAAAACGAGTCACGATGGCTTCCACCAGGCTGCGGATGGTCGTACCCTCCGGCAGGCCAAAGTCCACCGTCTTGCCGCCGGCCATCGGGCGCAGGGTGGCGAAAAAATGCACTTTCATTATAGACGTCCTCCGTTTAGGCGTCCTCCGTTCTGCTTCAAATCACGCCGGTCTGACGCAGCCAGGCTTCCGTACGCCGCATCCCTTCGGCCACATCAATCGTGGGTGCATAGCCCAGTTCGCGCTGCGCCTTTGTGATGGCGAAGCGGCTGCTGTTCTGCAGATAGTGCAGCGACCAGCGCCCGGCCGCTTGCCGACCCAGCAGTCGCCGCGCCCAACGGCCCGGCGGCGAAATCGCCAGTCGCCCCGCCCATGCCGGCACACTGGGCAGGCGGGAAATCCCCATCATGCGGGCGTAATAGCCGTAGAATTCATGAAAAGGAATGGCCTGGCCGTCGCACAGGTTGTAAGTCTGACCGGCCGCGGCGGCCGCGGTCAGCGCCTGCAGCGTGCCCTGCACCACGTTGTCAATGTAGCCCAGGTTGACCAGCCCGCGGCCGCCGGCCAGCAGGCGCAGGCGCCCGCTCTTGATCTGCTCCACCGGGGCGACTGTCCAGGCTGCGCCGCGCGGGCCGTAGGTGCTAGCCGGCCGCACGATGACGGTGTCCAGGCCGGCCGCGGCCAGGCGTCGCACCACGGCTTCGGCGTGAATCTTGCTATCCGGATAAGCCTGCCCTACCAGGGGCGTCGACGCGGTTTCGTCAATGAGCGGGCTGGCGTTGACCCCATAAACCGCCACGCTGCTGGAAGTGAATCACACGGGCCACGCCGGCTGTCAGCGCTGCTTGCAGCACCGCTTCGGCGCCGGTTACATTGACCGCCTCGCCCAGCGCCGGATCATCGGGGACGCCGGTCCAGGCCGCGGTGTGAATCACGGCCGCGCAGCCATCAACGGCCCGCGCCAGCACGGCCGGTTCGTCCAGGCCGCCTTCGATCAGGCTGATGCCCTGGTCGGCCAGCCAGGTCGCGCGTGGCAGCGAGCGCACCAGCCCGCGCACCTGCGCGCCGGCCTGCTGCAAATGCTCGCACAGGTGCCCGCCGATGAAGCCGTTGGCGCCGGTGACCAGGATTTGGGCGCCGGGCAAGGTGATGGCGCTCATGACCCGCGCCTCCCGGCCTGCCCCAACCCCAGGCTGACCGCTTGCATCACAGGCGTTGCCGGTTGGCGCGCGCCCGAAATGGCATTCAGGCAGGCGAACATTTCGCCGTTCACTGTGATTTGTCGTTCGATCTGGTCCATGCCGCCCTTGCGTGCGTGAGATGATTGCCGTAAGCCGGGCGATTATATCATTCAGACCCCGATACGTCCAGCGCCGCCAACTTTGTCCAGGAATCCCAAATGTGGTCGCTGAAGACATCTGGAATGAAGGCTTTAGCCGGTTATTGGGCACTTGAGAAACCCTGTGGCAAGACCGGCTGAAGCCTCGATTCCGGGACCATTTGGATTGCTGGCTTGTCGTCTGGCGTGAATGATGTTATCATTCGATCATGACAACGACATCTACTGCGCCCAGACGCCAGTCCACACCGCCGCTGCCCCGCCATGCATCCCTACGTGGGCGGATACCCCGCCTCTCGCCGGCGCCCCAGCATCGCGCTTTTCTTTGGTCTCTGCCTGGATTGAGCGCCCTGCTGCTGCTGACCGCCATCACCGCGGTGCAGTTGCGCTTTGCCAACCGCGTCTTTGCCGGGGTGCGTGTGGCCGGCGTGGATCTGAGCGAACTGACGCGTGAGCAGGCCGCGGCGCGGCTGCAGGAACAGTTGACGCCTTTTCAGGGGCCGACCATCCTCTCAGCTACGCGGACAGGCCTGGCCGCTTGCGGGCGCCGACCTGGGCCTGCAGGTGGATGCACAGGCCACAGCGCCATAGCCCTATGAACTTGGGGCGCCAGGCCAACCCGCTGGATTCACTGGCCGCACAGTGTGGCGGCTTGTACGCGCAGGCGCCAACCTCGCCCCGGCGTTGACCGTTGGCGAGGTGCAGGCGGCCGATCTTCTCCAGCGCGTGGCCCAGTCCATTGATCAGCCCGGCGCGCAGCGGCGGTGACAGCGATCCACGGGCTGCAAGTGGTGACGACCGTTGCCGAGCGGGGCGCGATGCCGATCTGGCAGGCCACATGGGCGCAGATGCGGAAAGGCACAGTTGGCGCGAGGCAGATACAAGGCACGGTAGACGGCCCCGGTGGTGCACGAACTTCCGCCGCTCGTACATGATGTGTCGAAGGCGGTGGCGGATCAAGCGCAGCGCCTGCTGCGCTACGCGCCTTCTGGCCTACGCCGGCGGCACGGCCCAGGATGAAGCGCCCGCTGCAATTTTGCAATCGGTGATCACGGTGCAGTTGGCGGCTGGCTGCACATCATTCCTCAACCTTCGGCGTCCGGCGGCATCGACCTGACGCTGCAGGTCGAAGAGGACGAAACCGCCGTGCATGCCCAATCCTGTGCCGGCCTGCTGGCGATGACTGACGCGTGCCTCCATTTACGGAAGTCCGGTTGGGTCCGACCCGCCGGGCGGCAGAGCGGATCTTGTCCCCAGCCACAACCCGGCCGTGTGTTTGGACGTGGCTGAAACGGTGGCTGCCGCTGGCCGCGCTCAGCACGGGCCGCGCTCAGATTGATCTCCTTTACCTGAAATTTGGTCGAAAATAAGCGCAGAGCGGATATGCGTGACCTGGATCGAATGGGCATTCGTGAACGCTGATCGCCAGCGGCGCTGCCACATTCAAAGGCTCCAGCGCCGCCCGTGTTGCCAGCTTTGCCACGCGCAAGGCGCCCGGCAGTTCAAGGGGTCCTCGTCATTGCCGCCCAGCAGCATCTTCTCCTTCAATCCGCATCGTGGGCGATGTGTCGGCCGCCAATGGCT
>NZ_JADIZS010000044.1:0-78716 GCF_016704685.1 Candidatus Amarolinea dominans | reverse complement strand
AACCTGCTTCCAGCGGGTTTCATATCAGACACCGAATTCATTCGGTGGGCTGAATTCGTAAGACGTGCGGAGAACGAATTCACACCCCCCACCACCACACCCTCACAAGACCAATTCCCACCAGCACAACCCGCTTCAGCGGGTTTCACATATCAGACACCGAATTCATTCGGTGGGCTGAATTCGTAAGACGTGCGGAGAACGAATTCACACCCCCCACCACCACATCCTCACAAGACCAACCTTTACCAGCACAACCCGTTTCAGCGGGTTTCAATATCAGACACCGAATTCATTCGGTGGGCTGAAGTCGTAAGACGTGGGGAGAACGAATTCACACCCCCCACCACCACATCCTCACAAGACCAATTCCCACCAGCACAACCCGCTTCAGCGGGTTTCACATATCAGACACCGAATTCATTCGGTGGGCTTCAGCGGGTTTCACATATCAGACACCGAATTCATTCGGTGTAAGGCACATTGTCCCATTGAGCCGCCGGCCGCAACCGGCTATACTCGCCTATGAACAGATTGTCATCGGCCGGCGCCATTTTCTGAGAGATCGTTCATGTCGGACGGACGATTTGTGAGTATACTTGCGCTCATTGGGAGGAAGTTGCATGTCCTGGCATCGTTCATCTGCATCGTTGCATCCAAACGCTCGTCCAAAGACCCCGGTTCGCCCTCTGCCGTTTGCATCCGTCTTCACGGGCCTGCTTCTGCTGGCCTGCCTACTCAGTGCGCGGCCCTTGCCCGTGCAGGCAGCGCAGACAGCCGCCCGCGGCGGTCGCGGCCAATTCATCCCCGCGCTTTCCATCGCCGCCCGCAACGCGCCCAGGCATCTATGTCGCCAGCGACTACTCCGGCCTGATTGATCCGCAGCGCTACGGCAACGTCGGCAGTCTGCGCACCTGGGGCTGGGGCGAGTTCTACGACAGCGCCGGTCATTACAAATGGGACGCGTTCGAGGCCTGGCTCAACAACGTGGCCTCGCAGGGCAAAGCGGCCGGCGTAGGCATCACCACCTACAACGGCCGCTGCTGCACCAACTACCTGGAGATGCCAGCCTGGGTGCGGATCGCCTACCCCAACTCGACCTTCGATGTCTGCGACTACCTGACCGGCGCCTGCACCTCCTGGCACATCCCCCGCTACTGGCACAACGACTACCTGACCCCGTACCACACCTTCATCACCGCCTTCGGCCAGCGTTACCGCAACGACCCCCGGCTGGAATGGGTCGCCATCGGCCTGGGCACCTTCGGCGAACTGCACGCGACCGATCCTGACAAACCGTGGTACAACTGGTACGACCACACGGCCGTCGCCAACGCCGGCCTCACCAGCAGCTTGTGGCTCTCGACCACCAAGTCGATCGCCGATTGGTACATCGGCGCCTTTTCCGAGGGTGGACAGCTCAAGAAGAGCCTGCTGGTGCAGAACGCCTCCTACACCTTCAGCGAGGCCGAACGCCGTGACCTGGCCAACTACGTCGCGCCCAAGGGCGTCGGTCTGTCCAACAACGGCCTGTACCCTGACTCCAACTTCTCCATCGTCGGCAATCAATCGGGTTGCCCCTACTGTGGTCAGCACGATCACATCGTCAACTGGAACAACCAGGTACCCATCGCCTTCGAGACCTATGACTACATGCTCTGCGACGAACAGGCCGTCTATTGGGGTATTCTCAACGGGCTTGACAAACACGTAGATTTCTTCCGCGTGGACTACACCCTGCTCTATCAAACCGACGCCAACTACAACTGGCTGTACGACAAGGTGGAGAACATCGCCCTCTTCAACCGCTTCAAGCCCTACATCGGCGCCACGCGTCAAAATGCGCCGAGCGCCTGGGTGGCGCTGCGCGAACACCGCGTGCCCCTGAACTACTGCGGCGGCCTCATCAACGAGGCCTCCTGGTATCCACAACTGGGCAATTTCGACTACTTCATGGAACAGGATGACAGTGTGGCCGGCGGTCGTACCGTGGCCGAAACCAACGACGCCAGCGTCACCAGCGGCTTGGGCTGGTGCCCGCCGGTCAGTGGCCGGCCGGTCTGCAACACCGCGGCCCACCAGGGCGCTATCCCCGCCGGCGCCGAAGGATGGGCCACCCGCCGCACCGATCGCGCCAGCGGCAACCCGTACATGTTCTTCAAAATGGACGATGGCTATCTCTACAACACGGCCGGCCAGGTCATCACTGTTTCGGTGACCTACGCCGATGTGGGCACGGGCCGCTGGCGCCTGCTGTACGATGGCCCCGGCGGCGTTGCCACCGCGGCCACACCGCTGGGCGGCAGTCAAGCCTACGTGCAGAAGCAGAACACGCAAACCTGGCAGACGGCGCAGTTCGTGCTGAACAACGCACGCTTCCTGAACAGCCTGACCGGCGCTTCCGATTTCTATCTGGACAGTTTCGACAGCAATGATGAATGGTTTCACCTGGTAGACGTGCGCCCGGCCTCTGGCGCGCTACCAACACCCACCCCCACACGAACGCCGACCGCCACCAGCACCGGGCCAACCGCCACGCCAACCACCACACCGACAGTCACGCCAACGTCGCCCCCAACGCCCACCTTGACCCCAACGCCCACCGCGACGCCGGCCGGCCCGGTCATGGAAGGCTACTGGACTCGGCAGACCGTTGCCAGCCAGCCCCTGCTGACGCTCGATTTTGTGGACGCCGCGCACGGTTGGGCGGCCGGCGGGCGGACTGACGCGCAGAATTGCCCCAATCCCAACTGCCCCGGCCTGCTCCTGCTCACCACAGATGGCGGCGTCACCTGGGAGTTGGCCGACACCGGCGCGCTCGGCTTCATTCACGATCTCGATTTCGTCTCGCCGAACAGCGGCTGGCTGGTGGGCCGTTACGGCACCATCCTCGCGACGCGGGATGGCGGCCATTCCTGGCGGCCGCAGCCCAAGTCGTCCGAATACTGGCAGTTTCTCTACAGTATCGCCATGACCGATGAACTGGCCGGCTGGTTCGGCGGCTCGCAGGGGCAGATTTGGCAAACCAACGACAGCGGCGGCCTGTGGCAGCAGGGCGCGGTCGGCTTCAGCGGCCCGGTGTGGGACATTGCCGACCAGGATGGCTGGCTGTGGATCACCAACGGCGGCATGACCGTGCAGCGCAGCAGTAACGGCGGCGCGACCTGGCAGGCGACCGATGTCAGCGGGACCAGTAACGTCAACGCGCTCAACTTCATCAGCGCCGCCAGCGGTTGGGCAGCCGGCAGCGACGGCGCCATTCTGCACAGCAGCGATGGCGGCAGCAGCTTCGACGCCCAGGCCAGCGGCGTCAGCGACGACTTGTGGGCTATCTTCATGGTGGACAGCTCGTTCGGCTGGGCGGCCGGCGCCAACGGCCGCATCGTGCATACCAGTAACGGCGGCGCCAGTTGGGTCCAGCAGGGCAGCACGATCACGGCCACGATCCGCAGCCTGAGCTTCGTCAACCCCAATGAAGGCTGGGCCGTGGCCGAAGATGGCAGTATCCTGCACTACGCGC
Organism: Candidatus Amarolinea dominans; assembly: GCF_016704685.1. NCBI lineage: Bacteria > Bacillati > Chloroflexota > Caldilineae > Caldilineales > Candidatus Amarolineaceae > Candidatus Amarolinea > Candidatus Amarolinea dominans. The sequence goes on along the minus strand of NZ_JADIZS010000044.1, from coordinate 75,196 downwards.
CACCGGATACCACGCCCACCGTGACGCCCAGCGCGACCGCGACCTGGGACGGCTCGACCTTCACCCCAACCCCCACCGCGACCGCTTCGCCGACGGCCAGCCGGACACCCACCGTCACCCCGACGCACACGCCCTCCCGGACGCCGACCGCAACTGCGTCGCCGGCGCTCGGCTGGGTCATCCAGCGCCAGGCGTCAACCAGCACCGCGTATCAAGATGTGAGTTGCGCCTCGCCCACCGAGTGTTGGGTAGGCGGCGGCCCCAACTGGGACCCAGCGCCGGGCGATCCGGGCGTGGTTCTGCACACCACCAACGGCGGCGACACCTGGATCGAACAGACCAGCGCCAACTTCAGCGCGGGCTACGTCCTGGCGCTCGATTTCAAGAACGCGCAGGTGGGCGCCGCCGTAGGGCGAGCCGGCCAGGCACGCGTGACCACCAACGGCGGCGCGACCTGGAGCACCGTCATGGCCGGGTTGGAGCCAGCGCATCTGTACGCGGTAGAATGGGCCGGCGCCAGCGACCTCTGGACCACCGGCAACTACAGCCGGTTCTATCAAAGCACCGACAGCGGCGCCAATTGGCGCAGCCTCAGCCTGGGTTACACCTCGGTGCCGTGGGAAGTCGAGTGCCTGGACGCCAACCGCTGCCTCGCGGCCGGCAGCGGCTGGAAGATCTTCTGGACGGCCGATCGCGGCAGCAACTGGACGAAAGTGTCGCCGGAGCCGTGCTGTCCGCATTTCCTGGGCGTGGAATACCCGGCCGCCAATCGGGCCTACGTGGTCGGCGGCGACGGCGAAAGCACATGGGCCAGCGGCGGCGTGCTGCTCATGAGCACGGACGGCGGGCAGAACTGGACGCAGCAGGCAATCCCAACCGTCGGCGACCTGCGCGGCGTCAGTTGTTTCGACGCGTTGAACTGCATGGCGGTGGGCGATGCCGGCGCCATTTTGCGCACCAGCAACGGCGGCAGCACCTGGACGCAGGAGCAAGCCGGCATCAACGAAATGTTGCTCGAAATCCACTACGTGGACTCCGCACACGCCTACGTGGTGGGCAACGGCCTGATTTTGGCCTACCGGGGCAGCGCGGCGCCAACCACGACGCCCACGTCAACCCCAACGCCTACCCGCACGGCTACGGCCATCGTCACCCCCACGCCAACGCCTACCCGCACGGCTACGGCCATCATCACCCCCACCCCAACGCCGACCCGCACGGCTACAGCCATCATCACCCCCACGCCAACGCCTACCCGCACGGCGACGGCCATCGTCACCCCCACACCAACGCCCTCTGCGCAGCCAACCGTGGTGGTACACGCCGTTGCGGCTTCGGCCGATGATACGCACGTCAAGACCAGCACCGGGGTGAATTACGCCGCCGCCACCAATATCCGCCTGGGCGGGTTCTATTTTGGCGGTCTGCGCTTCACCGGCCTGGACATTCCGCCCGGCGCGACCATCGTCAGCGCCACGTTGGAAGGCTACCTGTTCTGGAACAACGGCCTGCCGCTGCTACACATCTACGCCGATGCCAGCGATGACGCCGCGGCCTTCAGCGACAGTCAACCGCTCGCCTCGCAACGGCCGCGCACCGCGGCGCAGTACACCTGGCAGCCCACAAGCCTCATTCTCAACCAATGGCTGGCGCTCGACGGCCTGGCCGGCGTGGTGCAAGAGGTGGTTGACCGGCCCGGCTGGGCCGCGGGCCAGGCGCTGGCGCTGCTCATCGAAAGCGACGCGGCCAATCAGGCCAACAACACCTATCTCGACTTCTTCGCCTGGGATGAGCCATCCACACCCACCTGGCGCGCCCGCTTGACCGTGATCTATCGGCTCGCGCCGCCCTGCACCCCCGCCGCGTTGAGTGATCTGGTCGCCGCGGCCGGGCAGTGGGGTTGGACGAGCGCCACGCCCGGTTTCCTGGCCCAGTACGACCTGGATGGCGATCAAGACATTGACATTGCCGACCTGACCCGCTTGGCGGATGCGTGGGCGCAGGAGCGTTGTTTGTGAACAGAAGCAAGCTCCGTCGCAGAGGGCGCCGTCACGCCGGAGACGTGACCTACGGTTCAAGCCCGTCACCGTAGGTCCGGCCGGTTTGGTCACTTACCGGCTGCGGGCTATAATGACGCCCACCCCGCACACAACCGTCAGGGACGCGATGGCAAACACACTCGTACAACAACTGCGCGCGGCCGGCATCGAGCCGCGCAAGGCGCTGGGGCAGCACTTCCTGGTTGATGAGACGCACCTGGCGCGCATCGCCGCCGCGGCCGACCTGAGCGCGGCCGACAGCGTGCTGGAAATCGGGCCAGGCCCTGGGCCATTGACGCATCTGCTGGCTGCACAGGCGGGCAGGGTCGTCGCGGTCGAAACCGATGGTCGCCTCATCGCCTTTTTGCAGCAGACCTTCGCCGCGCAACCGCACGTCCACATCATCCATCAGGACATTCTGCAATTCGATCCGTGCGCGCTGATGCAACCTCAGTACAAGGTGGTCGCCAATGTGCCCTACTACATCACTTCGGCCATCTTGCGCCACCTGCTGGAAAGCGCGTGCCCGCCGGCGCTGACCGTGGTGACCGTGCAGCGCGAGGTGGCGCAGCGGGTGGTGGCGCGGCCGCCAGACATGAGCCTGTTAGCGGTCAGTGTGCAGTTGTTCTGCGAGGTGGAGATCGTGGGCAAAATTCCGGCCGGCGCCTTCTATCCGCCGCCGCAGGTAGATTCGGCCATCCTGCGCCTGCGCCGGCGCACGAGCCTGGCCGCGGACTTGGTGCTGGCGAACGTTCCCGCTTTCTTCGATGTCGTGCGTGCCGGATTTGGACAGAAGCGCAAGCAGTTGCACAACAGCCTGGCGGCCGGCTTGGGGCAGACGCCCGGCGCCATCGCCGCCGCCTTGAGTCAGGCCGGCCTGGATGGCAAGCGCCGCGCCGAAACCCTCACCCTGGCGGAATGGGGGCTGCTGTGGCGGGCGCTGTCAGGGGACTGGGGCGAGGCGATTGAGTCACGGGCGTCTTGACAAGGTTTCAGTTGCGTGTTATTGTGGTAAGTAGCCCTGCACACGTTTGCATCACTTCGAGCTGAAGACGCGCCGATCGCTGTTCAAGTAGCCTCCGAATTACACGTTTACGCCTGTCACCCGTGCTTCGATTCGCTGCAGCCACGGCCGATCGCAACACCGTGCGATTCTCGTGCTTTGTACCGGGAGGAGATTTATGACCACATCGGTTCCGCTGTATCAGACGGTTTCCACCACCCCGACCGACTATTGGAACGACTCTTGTTCACTTGACGAGCTGACCTATGCCATCGGCAACGGCGCCGTGGGCGCCACGACCAATCCTCAAATTGTCCTCGCTGTGCTCAAGAAGGAAATGCACCTCTGGCGCGACCGTATCTATCAGATCATCGCCGAAAATCCAACCTGGGGCGAGCCGGAGGTTGCCTGGCGCCTAATCGAAGAGATGGCGACGCGTGGGGCCGCCCTCTTGCAGCCCGCCTGGAAGCGTCACGCGGGACGCAAGGGCCGCCTCTCCATTCAGACCAACCCGATGTTCTACCGTGACTGGGAGGCGATCGTTGCCCAAGCGCGCGACTTCGACACGCTGGCGCCCAACATGCAGGTCAAGATGCCGGTCACCAAAGCCGGTATCAAGGCCATCGAAGAGTGTACGTATCATGGCGTCAACGTCAACGCGACCGTCAGCTTCACGGTGCCGCAGGCTGTGGCGGTGGCCGAGGCAGTGGAGCGCGGCTTGAACCGGCGCACGGCCGAGGGCAGGGACATTCGCAGCATGGCCCCGGTCTGTACGATCATGGTCGGCCGCACGGACGATTGGATGCAGGCGGTGACCCAGCGCGACGGCATCGAGATGGATCCGGCCTATTTGAGTTGGGCCGGCATCGCCGTTTTCAAGAAGGCCTATGGCCTGTGGCAAGCGCGCGGCTACCGGGTGCGGCTGCTGGCCGCGGCTTACCGTCACCTCGGCCACTGGTCGGAGTTCATCGGCGGCGATGTGGTGCTGACGATTCCGTACGAATGGCAGTTGAAGATCAACGCCTCGGACATTGCCGTCAAGTCACGCATCGCAGATCCCGTGGCGCCGCACATCATCGCCGCCCTGTACGAGAAAATTCCCGATTTCCGGCGGGCCTACGATGTGGATGGCATGACGGTCGAGGAATTCGACGCCTATGGTGCTACCGTGCGCACGCTGCGCGGGTTCATTGCCGCTGCCCACGACCTGATGGCGGTGGTGCGCGACTTCATGCTTCCCAACCCGGATGTGAAGTAAACCAACACCAGCCTTGCAGGAGAAACGAGCGATGAAACAATACCATGCCGACAACCTGGTGATCCATCCTGGTCAGGCGGCCGATCCGGATGTCATCGTCGAAGTCACGCCCGAAATCGCTGGCTGGGAGACGATTCACTTTCAAGCGCGACGCCTGCCCGTTGGCCGTACCTGGTCGTTCCAAACCGGCAACCATGAGTTGGTCCTGGTGATCTTGGGCGGCACCCTGGATGTCTCATCAGATCACGGTCAATGGCTCGGTCTGGGACGCCGCGCACATGTCTTTGCCGGACTGCCCACCGCGCTCTATCTCTCATGTCACACCTTTTTCACGGTTACGGCTGCCACCGACTGCGAGTTTGCGGTCGCCTGGGTCAAGGCCGACCAGGACTTCGCACCGCGCCTGGTGACGCCGGCCGACGTCAGCATCGAGATTCGCGGGGGCGACCACGCCACCCGGCAGATCAACCGCATGCTGCCGCCCGGCTTCCCCTGCCAGCGCCTGGTGGTGGTGGAAGTCTACACGCCTGGCGGCAACTGGTCGAGCTATCCGCCGCACAAGCATGACGTGCAGGCGCTGGCGGCCGATGGCAGCCTGGCACAAGCCGACCTGGACGAGGTCTACTATTATAAGATGAATCGCCCGGAAGGCTATGCCCTGCAGCGCGTCTACACCGATCACAACTCGCCGCTGCACCGCGCCGGCTTCCCCATTGATGCCGCGGTCATTGCGCACGACAACGATGTGGTGCTGATCCCAGAGGGCTATCACCCGGTCTCCAGCCCGGTCGGCTACACCACCTATTATCTCAACGTGCTGGCCGGCAGCGCGCAGAGCCTGGCCGCGCAGGATGATCCGACGTTCGCCTGGGTCAAAGATTCCTATCAGTCCCTCGACCCGCGTGTACCGATCTACGATCTCAGTCAAGACTAACGAGCACATACGGAGGCGCGTGAGGTGACCACACAAACGATTCGCCTGACCCTGGCGCAGGCGCTGATCCGCTCCCTCAAGAATCAATATGTCGGCCGTGATGGCGTGGAGACGCAGTTTTTTGCCGGCTGTTTCGGGATCTTCGGCCACGGTTGTGTGGCCGGCGTCGGCGAGGCGCTGCTGCAAAACCCGGACTTCCGCTATTACCAGGTGCGCAATGAACAGGGCGCGGTGCATGCCGCCACCGCGTTTGCCAAGGTCAAGAACCGCCTGCAGACCTTCGCCTGCGTCACCTCCATCGGCCCGGGCGCGACCAACATGATCACCGGCGCAGCCACGGCGACCATCAACCGCCTGCCGGTGCTGCTCTTGCCGGGCGACATCTTTGCCCGCCGCAACGTGGCGCCTGTGTTGCAGCAGATCGAGTCCGCGCACAGTCAGGATTTTTCGGTCAACGACTGCTTCAAGCCGGTCAGCAAGTATTGGGACCGCCTGAACCGGCCGGATCAACTGCTGACGTCGTTGCCCGAAGCGCTGCGCGTGCTCACCAGCCCGGCCGAGACCGGCGCGGTCACCCTGGCGCTGCCGCAAGATGTGCAGACCGAGGCCTTTGATTATCCCGTCGCCTTCTTCCGCCGTCGCGTCTGGCAGATCATGCGCAATCGGGCCGACCGAGCCGCGTTGCAGCAGGCGGTCGAGCTGATCCGGGCCAGCCAGAAGCCAATGATCGTCGCCGGCGGCGGCGTGATCTACGCGGATGCCACCGACGCGCTGCGCCAGTTCGTAGATGCAACCGGCATCCCCGTGGGCGAGACGATGGCGGGCAAGGGCAGCCTGCGCTGGGATCACCCGCTGAACCTCGGCGCGATCGGCGCCACCGGGTCCCTGGCCGCGAATCGCATGGCCCGTGACGCGGACCTGGTGATCGGCATCGGCACCCGCTACAGCGACTTCACCACCGCGTCCAAGACCGCCTGGCAGAATCCGGGTGTGACCTTCATCAACATCAACGTCACCGAGTTCGACGCGGGCAAGCATTACGGCCTGCCGGTCGTGGGCGATGCGCAGGTGACGCTGGAGGAACTGAGCGAGATGTTGGCCGGCTATGCGGTGGCCCCGACCTACCGCGCCGAGGCGCAGCGCCTGCACGACGCCTGGGACGCCGAGGTGCAGCGTATCTACGACATCCGCCTGGCGCCGCTGCCGAGCCAGGGCGAGTTGATTGGCGCGCTCAACGATGTGGCCGGCCCGGACGCGATCATGCTCAATGCGGCCGGCTCCATGCCTGGCGACCTGCACAAGCTGTGGCGCGCCACGCATCCCAAGAACTTCCACCTGGAGTATGGCAATAGCTGCATGGGCTACGAGATTGCCGGCGGCCTGGGCGCGAAGATGGCCGCGCCGGCGCGCGACGTTTTCGTCATCGTCGGCGACGGCAGCTATCTGATGCTCTCGTCCGAATTGGTCACCTCGGTGCAGGAAGGGGTCAAGCTGATCGTGGTGCTGTGGGACAACCACGGCTTCAAGAGCATCGGCTCGCTGAGCCGTTCGCTCGGGCTGGACGGCTTCGGCACGCGCTTCGTCCGGCCTCAGGATGGTATGCTGGCCGGCGATGCGGCCGGCGACGCGGTCGAGCCGCTGCAGATTGACTTTGCCATGAACGCCCGCAGCCTGGGCTGTCACGTGATCGAATGTGTAACCCGCGCTGACTACGTGGCGGCGCTGCACGCGGCCAAAGCAGCCGACCGCACCACCGTGGTCGTCATCAAGAACGACCGCTTGCACGGCGTGCCGGGCTACGAGAGTTGGTGGGACGTGGCCGTGCCTGAGGTCAGTGAGTTGCCCTCGGTGCAAGAGGTTCGCGTGCAGTACGAGAAGATGCGGGAAATGGAACGGTTTTTCTTCCAGGGTACGGGGTCGGGCAGCGACAGCGAGCGGTTACGTGTCGCCCACGGCAGCAACACCGCCCAACGTCCTGCCCGCACAGCATAAGAGGTCATCACCAGAGGGCATCACCAGAGGGCATCACCAGAGGGCATCACTAGAGGACATCACTATGGAGAAGGTGGAGAAGGTTCTGAATGTCGGTATCATCGGCGCCGGCCGCATTGGCAGGGTACACGCGGCAACCCTCGCCTACCGTATCCGGGCCGCGCGCATCCTGGCTGTCGCGGATGTCAACCTGACAGCCGCGCAGCAGGTGGCGGCGCAGTTTGGCATCCCCATGGCCACGGACGACCCGGCCGCGCTACTGGACAACAAAGACATCGAGGCCGTGCTGATCTGTTCGGTCACCGGCACGCATGCCCACTTCATTGAAGAGGCCGCGCTGGCGGGCAAGCATATCTTCTGCGAAAAACCGATCGCGCTCGACCTGGCTGCCATTGACCAGGCGCTGGCCGCAGCCGCAAAGGCCGGTGTGAAACTGCAGATCGGCTTCAATCGCCGCTTCGACGCCAACTTCCGCCGCGTACGCCAGGCCATCATGACGGGCGAGATTGGCACGCCCGCGCTGCTGCACATCATCAGTCGTGACCCAAGCCCGCCGCCCATCGCGTATGTCAAAACCTCTGGCGGCATGTTCCTGGACATGACCATCCACGACTTCGACATGGCGCGCTTCCTGATCGGCGCGGAGGTGGATGAGATCTACACCCTGGCTGGCATTACGGTAGATCCCGCCATCGGTGAAGCCGGCGATGTGGATACGGCGGTGATGATGCTAAAATTCAGCAATGGCGTCATCGGCACGATTGACAACTGCCGGCGCGCAACCTACGGCTATGACCAGCGGGTCGAGGTGTTGGGCAGCAAGGGCGCCATCAGCAGCGCGAACAACTACCCGAACGCCGCAACCCTGAGCGACGGCGCCAGCGTGCGGCGCGATCTGCCGCTGAACTTCTTCATGGATCGCTACACCGAGAGTTTCGCGTCGGAAATCGCCGCGTTCGTCGAAGCGGTGCAGCAGGATCAGCCAACGCCAGTGACGGGCCACGATGGCCGCGTGCCGGTCGTGATGGGCCTGGCCGCAGGCAAATCGCACCGCGAAGGCCGGCCGGTGAAGTTGAGCGAGATCGGGTGAGGGAGGAGATCGGAGATCGAAAGGTAACACGATGACTCGAAAAATCTCTATCGGCAATGCGCCCTGTTCGTGGGGCGTCATCGAAAACGTCGAGGGCAGCCGCGGCGGTTACGCCCAGGTGCTCGACGAGATGCAGGAGACCGGCTATCTCGGCACCGAACTGGGCGACTGGGGCTTCATGCCGACCGACCCGGTCGTGTTGGCCGGAGAGCTGGCGGCGCGCAATCTCAAGCTGCTGTCCTCATGGGTCAGCGTCAAGCTGCACGATGCTGACTGTCATGCCGCCAGCGAGGCCGACGCAGTACGTACCGCACGTCAATTGGCGACCGTCGGCGGGCCGGACTGCCTGATCGTGTTGGGCAATGATCCCTACATGGATCCCATGCGCACCTTCAACGCGGGGCGCATCCGGCCTGACCAGGGCATGAGCGAAGCGCAATGGCAAGTTTTTGCCGCAGGCGCCAATCGGGTGGCGCGGACGGTGAAGCGCGAGACCGGGCTGCGCACCGTCTTCCATCACCACATCGGCACCTGGGTCGAAACGCCGGCAGAGACGGCGCGGCTGCTGAGCATGACCGACCCTGACGTGTTGGGACTCTGCTTCGACACGGGCCATTACCGCTTCGGCGGCGGCGACCCGTTGACCGGGCTGAAGCGCCACGCCGACCGCATCTGGCACGTCCACTTCAAGGATCACGAGCCGGCGGTGGCCGCACGCGCGCGCCAGGAGGGCTGGGGCGGCGTGCAGGCGGTTGGACACGGCCTCTTCTGCGAATTGGGCAAAGGCGATATTGACTTTCCGGCGATCCTGGCCCAGCTCCGGGCGATGGACTACAGCGGTTGGATCGTCGTCGAGCAGGATGTGCTGCCGGGCATGGGCAGCCCGAAGGAGAGCGCCCGCCGCAATCGCGAGTATATCCGCAGCATCGGTCTGTAAGTTCAACGAATGGTCATTCGGGAGCTGGCAGCCGCACTGAAAGGGGTAGAGGAGGGATCATGTTACTGGGATTTCATGGCGCGACCACGATGACGAGCGACCTGCAGACCGATGTCGCGGTTTCACGCCAGGCCGGCTATCGCGGGCTGGAACTGTGGTCAGCCAAGGTTGACATCTATCTGAAAAGCCATTCCCTGGCCGAACTGAAAGCGCTGTTCGAGGAAAACGGGGTGGCCCCGCTGAGCTTCAACGCCCTGGAGTTTGTCGGCTTTCGCGGCGACGACTATCCGAAGATTCAGGAACGCTGCCAGGAGATGTGCAAGATTGCCGCGGCGATCCACTGCCCGCTGATCGTGGTGGTGCCCAGCCCGACCGAAGCCCGTTGGCAGCTCCCCTGGGCCGACGTGGTGGCCGAGTACGTCAGCGTGCTGCGCGATCTGTCGGACATCGCGGCGCCCTACGGCACCCGGCTCTCGTTCGAGTTCCTGGGCTTTGGCTGGTGTACCGTGCGCACCCCGCGGCGCCTGGGAGATCGTCAAACAGGTGGATCGCGCCAACGTCGGCATGACGGTGGACTGTGCGCACCTCTTTGCCGGCGGCGGCCTGCTCGCCGAGATTGACGCGCTGGATCCGGCCAGGGTCTTCGCCTTTCACCTGGATGATGTGGAAGATACCTGCAAAGAGGCCATCACCGACAACACCCGCGTCTATCCCGGTTTGGGCGTCATCCCGCTGGACGAACTGTGCGCCCGCCTGAGCCGCATCGGCTACAACGACACCTGCTCGATCGAGCTGTTCCGCCCGGAGTATTGGCAGATGGATCCGCTGCACGTGGCGCAGACCTGCCGCGCCGCCGCGCTGGCCGTTCTGTCGCCGCACTTCCAGGTAGAATAGGCCGCAGCAACGCGGCAGCTCCGGCGCCTATCCAGAGTAGCGCTGTCAGCAATGAACCCATGACACAGCCAACCTCGCAGCAGCCCGCGCCGCTGACGACCACCCATGCCGATCCACCCTGGCAGGTGGTCGCGCCCTACGTGGTTACGATCCTGCTTTTTGGGTCAGCTCAATACTTCGTGGCGATGACAATGACGCGATGGGTGTTGTTGGTGAAGGGCCAGCAGCTCACCAGGGTCAGGCGGGTGTCGGCGAAGGGGCCGATCCAACGCGCATTGGCCTGACGCACCGCCAGCGGCTCCCCCTTCTCCCTGACGATGAAGCGATCCAGCACGGTGTAGGTGAAATCCTGGTCGCCCACGCTGAGTGTGATCTCGTCGCCCACGTTGATCTCGGAGAGGCGGCGGAAGACCATGCCCCTGATGTTGTTGTGCCCGGACAGCACCACATTGCCCACATCGCCCGGTTGCGCAGAATTTTCATGCCAGCCGGCTGCGAAATCAGCCACTTCCCATTCGAGCGTGGTCTGACCATTGCGGGTGACCGAGTTCCAGCCGACGGGAACGACCGCGGCGTTCACGCCAATGCTGGGAATGCGCAGGCGCGTGGGTATGCCTGGACTGCTGGCGGTTGCGGTGGGCCGAGGCGTTTGGGTGGGGGTTGCGGTGGGCCGAGGCGTTTGGGTGGGGGTTGCGATGGGCGTTATCAGGGCGCCGCGCAGCATGTCATCGCCGGTGGCGGTAGGCGTCGCGCGCGGAGCGGCCAGGGTCGTTGGCGTTGGCACGGCTGTGAGAGCAACAGGAGGCAGCGCCGCGTCACTGACTGGCCCGCGGTTATCCGGCAGCAACAGAGCGGGCGCTTCCAATGCGGGCGCTACCAAAGCGGCCGCTGCCAGTGATGGGTCGCGGGGACCGGCGGGCAAGGGCGGCGGTAGCAGGCTGCCTTGCACATAGGTCCAGCCGGCCAGGCCCAGAAGTAGCGCACCGACCAGCATCAGCAGGCCACCGGTCAAGCGCAGAGCGGGTGTCTTCATCATCATGCGGTGTCTCCTGGGGGGAGCCGGTCGGCGTAAACGCCCCGGTAAGATGGCGGCAGCAGGCTTGCCAGGCGGCGCATGATCTGATCGGTGTAGACGGCCAACTCGGCGCTGCGGGCGTGAGCGGCCTCCGGCGGCAAGCTAAAAGGCTTGCCCACCACCACGCGCACGCGGGAGCGACGCAGATGCGCCAGCTCTGACCAAGTCTTCTCCTGCCCCCACGCGACCACCGGCACCATCGGCGCGCCGCTGCGCGCAACCAGGTACGCGGTGCCATCGTGCCCCTTTTGCAGGGCGCCGGTTCTGCTGCGCGTCCCTTCCGGCGCAATCGCCAACATCTCACCGCGGGCCACGGCGTCCAGGGCGGCGCGCAGGGCCTTGCGGTCAACTTCACCGCGCGCCACCCAAATGGCGTTGGCAAAGGTGCGCAGCAGCCAGCCAAAGAAGGAGAATGGGCGATTATGCTTGTCTGCGGCAAACACCGTGACCTGGCGCGGCAGGATGATGAAAATCGCCGGCCCATCCATGGTATCGAGATGATTGGACACCAGTACCGCCGGTCCGTTCAGCGGAATGTTCTCCATGCCCTCGGCCTTGAAGTCGGTCAGCAACCACAGCAGGAGGCGCATCAGTGCCCGCATGAGCCGATATCCGATGGACATGGTGGGTAAGGGTGAAAGTGCGTGATCGTTCATAGCTCTCTTCTGTGTCATGGGAGTATCAGAACAGCCTCATGGGCTATTCCGCCGCGCCTGTGGTATAATCTCAATTGTCACCACGGGGCCGGTCGCCGGCACCAGGTCAATCTCGAATTCAGTATGACCGCCAGGGGGAATAACGTTGTGCTCCGGCTCGGCGCGGCGCACGCCCACTACCCGTCCCGCGGCGTCGTAGAGCGTGATCACCAGGGACACCTGCACGGCGTCTTCGGGACCGACATTGAACACCTGGCCGCTGACCTGGTAGGTCCCAAAGTTAGCGCCGCCGCCGGCCGCGGTGCGCACGTCCAGGTCGCGGTAATAGCCGCCGAGATAGGCCGGCATGGCGGTCAGCGCTTCGGCCTGGTAACCGGCAAATGTGGCCGGCGCCGAGGGGAACAGCAGGGCAAACGGCGCACGACCGTTGACTTCAACCAGGTCCGCCACCGGTGCGCCCTGCACCCGGCTCAAAACCTGGTTATCAGCGGCAAGCAGGCTAATGGCCAACTGCACGCCTTCCAGGGGTACGCCAGCGCCGTTGACGACATTGCCGAAGCACCACAGGCCGCCCAACGGCGTTTCGGCAAAAAATAGATTCTCAATCGCAAAGGGCAGCGGTGTGGCCGTGGCCGTTGGTTCCACGCCAGCCACGACGGTATCGGCCGAGGTCGGGATAATCAACTCCTGGCCGACACGCAGGCTGCGCGGGTCCAAAATGCCGTTGCTCTCCTGCAGGGCCGCCACGCTGACGCCGAAGCGGTTCGCGATGGCGAGCAGGGTATCGCCACTGCGGATCGTATAGATCACCGGCGTCGGCGTCACCGTAGGCGTCGCGGTTGGCTCAGGTGTGTAGGGCGCAGGGGTGGAGGTCGGTCGTACCGTGGCCGCTGCGGTAACGACCGCAGTGGGCGTTGCGGGCAGCGGGGTGGCCGTGGGCCGGGTGATCACCTGACCGCAGGCGCTCAAACCCACCAACAGACCAATCACCACGGCCCCCAGGCTGTGGAAATTCCATTGGTGGAGCGGACATCGAACCTGATAGATTGATTGGCAGAGCTTGCGACCTGGCGCCATGCCGTCATTATAAAACGAAAACGCTAAAACCCAAATCCTGACCTGTCAGGTTGGGGCCTGTCACAGAAGAGGACCATCATGCCGGCCAAGACCCAATTCATCAGCAGCCTGCAGCCAGGCGATGCCGTGCTTGACTTTTTCCTGGTCAAACGCAGCCGGCTGCGCCCGTTCAAGGACCCGACCGCGGGTTCGTTTCTGTCCTTGCTCCTGAGCGATCGGTCCGGCGAGATCGGAGCGCAGGTGTGGGACAAGGCCGAAGAAATGGCGGACCTCATCAGCCCTGGCGCCGTGGTCAAGGTGCAAGGCCGGGTCCGTCAGTATCAGGAACGGATCTATCTGGCCATTCGGCAGATTCGCCCGGCGCGGCCGCACGAAATCGTCCCGACCGACTACGATCTGTCCGGCGCGACCCCGGCCGGCGAGCGTAACGTGGAAGCGATGCTGGGCGTCTTACGCGATGCCATCCGCACGGTTGGGCATCTCGATCTGCTCCGCCTGCTCGACAGCATCTTCGGCGATGCCGATTTCCTGGCCGATTTTTGCCAGGTGCGCGCCAGCCCGCTGCACCATGCCTACCACGGCGGCCTGCTGGAACACACAGTGGAGATGCTGGTACTCTCACGCCCTCTGCTGGCGCTCTTCCCGGCCGTGGACGGCGACCTGCTGACGACGGCCATCCTGCTGCATGACGTGGGCCGGGTGATCGAGGCTGGCGCCAACGAGAGCATGAGCCGCCTGCCGGCTGCGCGCCTGGTCGGCCATCAGGCGCTTGGCGACGCCTGGCTGGTCGAGCGCCTGGCGCAAATTCCCGACTTTGCGCCCGACCTGGCGCTGCGCCTGCGCCACAGCGTGCTGAGTCACCACGGTTACACCGGAGCGTCCGGCCCGGCCACCCTGGAGGCGCTGGCGTTGGCCCGCCTGAATACCCTGAGCACTGAACTAAACGAGACCACGCGGGCCGCGCGCCAGGCGCAGAGTCGTCACGTCGCCTGGACGGGCGATCTGATCGCCACACGCGGACCGCTCTACGTGGGCCAGGAATCGTCCTGACCATACTCATGTGACTGAAAAAGCAAAGGAGTGTTGTATGTCCAAGATGTTTCGTTCGCTCATCGTTCTTGTGATCCTGGGCACGTTGCTGGTCGGCGTTCTGCCCGCCAGCGGCGCACCGCCCGCGCCCGACAGCCTGAGCCAGGCGGCCCGCGGCGCGTTGACCATCACGCGCGACCTGGCAACCGGTGCGGCCACCTTCGTCCGCAGTGAAGGCGGCATCGTCAGCGGCATGGAGGCCGACGCGCTGGCGAAGGACCCGGCCGGCGCGGCCCGCCGTTTTGTGGCGCAGCATGAGGCGGCCCTGGCCATGCCCGGCGCCGCGCAGCAGTTGGCGCTCAGCGCGGTCGAGCGCGACGCGCTGGGCATGACCCACGTGCGTTTGCAGCAGGTTTTCCAGGGCGTGCCGGTATTTGGCGCTGAGGTGTTGGTACACTATGCGGCCGATATGCAGACGGTCAACACCATCAATGGGCATTTTGTGCCTGGTCTGGCGGTCAACACCAGCCCAAGCCAAAGCGCGGACGCGGCGTTGGCCGTCGCACGCTCGATTGATCCACAGGCCGTGGTTTGGGCCAAGCCGGAACTGCGCATCTACACCTCGGTGATTGACCCCGCCGTCAGCGGCAATCACCTGGCGTGGTTGATTCGCCTTGACAACGAGAAGATTCCAGCGCGCTTCTTGTACGTGCTGGATGCGCACAGCGGCGCGGTGCTCACCTCGTACAACGAACTGGACACGGCGCGCAATCGCCAGATTTACACCGCCAACCACTCCCAGTCGCTGCCGGGCACCCTGGTGCGCAGCGAAGGCGGGCCGGCCACCGGTGATGACGATGCCGATCATGCCTACCAGTACCTGGGCGATACCTACAACTACTTCTTCGCCTCCTTTGGTCGTGACAGCTACAATGGCGCCGGCGCCGCGATGAAAGCCACCGTGCATTATGGCTCCAACTACCAGAACGCCTTTTGGAACGGCACGCAGATGGTCTTCGGCGACGGCTTCCCGATTGACGACGTCACCGCGCATGAGATGACGCACGCCGTGACCGAAAACGAAGCCAACCTGATCTACCAGAACCAGTCGGGCGCACTCAACGAGTCGTTCTCCGACATCTTCGGCGAGATCATTGACATGACCAACGGCGCCGGCAATGACACACCGCCGGTGGCCTGGCTGATGGGCGAGGATTTGCCGGGCATCGGCGCCATCCGCAGCATGGCCGACCCCACAATTTACGGCGACCCGGATAAGGTCTCCAGCTATGACTGCACCACCGCGGACAACGGCGGCGTCCATACCAACAGCGGCATCCCCAACAAGGCCGCCTACCTGATGGCCGCCGGCGGCAGCTTCAACGGCCACACCATCACCGGCATCGGCCTGGACAAGATGGGCCGCGTGCAGTACCGGGCGCTCAGCCAATACCTGACCCAGGCGTCCACCTTCGTGGATGATCTCAACGCGCTGAACCAATCGTGCCAGGACCTGATCGGCAGCTACGGCATTACGAGCGCGGACTGCACGCAGGTCAGCGAGGCGCTGTTGGCGGTGGAGATGAACACCGCGGCGCCTTGCAGCAGCGGCGGCTGCGCGGTGCAGACGACGGTGGCGGACCAGGCCGCGTTCAAATCGCCGGGCGAGGCCATCCACACCGCGCTCATCATGTACCGCACGCGCGAACAGGTGATGCGTGGCGCGCCGGCCGGCGAGCACCTGATTGACCTGTACTACGAGCATTCGGGGGCCATGGCCCGCATCCTGGCGCAAGACCCCGCCCTGCGACATCACATGGCCGCGTTCCTGGCCGCGGTGGCGCCTGGCTTGGACGCGCTGGCCGGTCACCAGGATCGCGCCGCCCGCCTGACGATTTCGCCTGCCGCCATGGGCCATCTGCAGGCCGTCCTCACCGGTTTCGAGCAGGCCGATCCCGCCAGCCCGCTGGCCGCCGCGGTCCGCCGCGAACGCCAGCGCTTCGATCTGGATAAACTAACCAATCAATCGTTTTCAGCCGCCTGGGCCAGCCTCAATCAACAGATGCAGGCTGCCCGCTAACTCACAGGAAGGAACCTGCCATGACCATTCGACTCATGCGCAATCTCAGGATCTCGCCCTTGCTCTTGATGGCCGCAACCCTAATGCTGCTGCTGCTGGCGTTCGGCGGCGCGCTGGCCAGTTCGCCCAGCGTGCGCGTCGCGCCCGATTCGTACGAAGGGATCGCCATCAATGGCAGCCAGGCGAGCGCGCTCATCGGCGCCGACGTCAACGATCTCTTCGTCTTTGTCTACCATGCCGCCACCACCACCTGGGCCATTATTCCGTTCCAGGTGGATGAGGTGGATGCGACAGGCTATTACACCACCACCGATGAAATCCCCACCTTCGACGCCAACGACGAGATCGCCTTCATGGTCGGCGACCTGGGCGATCAGGCGCCGGCCTGGACGTGGCTGCTCACCAGCGACCGCCTGACCCTGCCGCGGGTGGAGGTCAAGGTGGCCGACCCGGCCAATCCGGCCAACGCGGCGTATGCCTACATCGTGCGCAGCCAGGACGCGCTGGCGCTGGCGCCCGCTGATTATGTCGCCTATGTGACGGCGGACAAGACCTTCGATACACCCGCCTACCTGGCCGGCCTATCGCCGTTGGCGTCCGGCAGCAGTGGCTGGCATCCGGGGCTGGAAAAACTGCGCATCAAGAATTACACCCCTTCCCCGCAGGACATTCTGGACCGCACACACCTGCGCATCGGCATCAAGCCGCGCTTTCTGGGCTTCTGCCTGCCCACGCAATATCTGTGCGAAGAAGATCTGGCGCAGTACCTGCCGCCCGACTTCGACCTGACGCCGACGAAGGATGGCGCGGTGCGCGTCGTGGGCGGTGGGCCATTGACCCCTACCCTGATCTACCGCGATAGTCTGTATGTCTCGTCCAGCTTGGATCTGGCTACGCTGGCCGGTGATCCCAACGTGTGCAGCATCGCCTATATGCGGGTGACGTTCGACCTGCGCGACCCCAACCTGAGCGCCTTCGCGCCCGCCACCTACTACGACGCGACCGGCAGCACCGATCCGGTCAACGGCGTCGCGCCGGGCACGGCCATCGGCGGTGCGCCGCGCAGTTGGGTGCAATACAGCGGCAGCCAGGGCAGCATCGTGGTGCTGGACAGCCTGACCGCGGCCGGCGGCGCCGCGGCGCACTACTATCGGGACAACAGCAGCGCCGGCAGCTGCACGGAGGGCGCCGATCCTGGTTCGAGCGGCTCCTACGGCGAATCAGGCACGGAAATCACTAACCCCACCGGCCTGCTCAGCATCGTCTTCTCCGGGGTGATCCAACCGCCGGCCGCCGGCCCCATCGGCGCGCCGATTCGCAGTAATCTGGACAATCCGCTGCAAGAGACCGCCAGCGCGCAGTATCTGTGCAGCGTGGCGGACCTCGACGGCAACCACGTGGTGGACGTGATCGGCGACATCGGGCCGGCCGCGGCGGCTTGGTCATGCCAGAGCGGCGACGCCTGCTACCTGCCCGCGGCCGATACCAATCAAGATGGCGCGGTGGACATTGATGACGTGCAGCTCGTCAGCGCCTGCTTCGGCTGGGCCTTGCCTTGACGGAGCGGCCAACTCTTGCTAGAATTGGGCCAACTATGTTAGACATCAGATTTGTGCGTGACAACCTGGAGATGGTCAAGCAGGCCATGCAGGATTTACAGGCGCTCGACGTGCCGCTCGACGCGGCCCTGGCGCTGGACGACGAGCGGCGCAAGGTTCTGACGGAACTGGAGACCCTGCGCGCCCGCCGCAACACCGACAGCCGGCGCATCGGCCAACTGCTGCGCGAGGGGCAGCACGAGGCGGCTACGACTCTCAAAGCCGAGCTGGCCGCACTGCCCAATGGTATCGCAGCCCTGGAGGAGCGCCTGGCGCAAATTGACCCGGCCCTGCGCGACGCGTGGCTGCGCATCCCCAACCTGCCGCTGCCACAGGTGCCGGTGGGCAAGGATGAGAGCGAGAACATCGTCACGCGCGTCGAAGGCCAGCCGCGCGCGTTCGATTTCAGCCCGCGGCCGCACTGGGAAATCGGCGAGGCGCTGGGCATCCTGGACTTCGAGCGCGGCGTCAAGCTCTCCGGCTCGCGCTTCTACGTGCTGAAGGGCCTGGGCGCCCGCCTGCAGCGCGCGTTGATTAGCTGGATGCTCGATGTTCACATCATGGATCATGGCTACACCGAAATCTATCCGCCCTATATCGTCAAGGCTGAGTGCCTGGTGGGCACGGGCAACCTGCCCAAGTTTGCTGATAATCTCTACCATGACGCGGAAGAAGACTACTGGCTGATCCCCACGGCCGAGGTGCCGGTGACGAATCTGTATCGCGACGAGATCTTGCCGCCCGGCGCGTTGCCCATCTATCACGTGGCCTACACGCCCTGTTTTCGGCGTGAAAAGATGAGCGCCGGGCGCGACGTGCGCGGCATCAAGCGCGGGCATCAGTTCGACAAGGTGGAAATGGTCAAGTTCGTCGAGCCGGCGCAAGGCGAAGTCGAGCTACAAAAGCTGATAGACAATGCCGAAGACATCGCGCGCCGCTTGCAGATTCCGCACCGCATCATCCAAATGTGTACTGGCGACCTGGCATTTTCTGCAGCCGCCAAGTACGATGTCGAATTGTGGGCGCCCGGCGTCAACGAATGGCTGGAAGTCAGCTCCTGCTCGCTCTTCACCGACTTTCAGGCACGGCGGGCCAACATCCGCTACCGGCCAGACGCCAACAGCAAACCGCAGCACGTCTTCACCCTGAACGGATCGGGCCTGGCGTTGCCGCGTGTGATGATTGCCGTGCTCGAAAATTACCAGCAGGCCGATGGCTCGGTGGTGGTGCCCGACGTTCTGCGCCCGTACATGGGCGGCGCCGAGGTGATCCGTCAGCCATAGCGTCCGCTGAACGGCCAGAATTTTTGACAGTCACCCCCGCGGATGGTATACTGGCGCCGCTTGACAAGAGGTGTCAGGAGGGATGGCCGAGCGGTTGATGGCGGCGGTCTTGAAAACCGTTGTGGCGCTCTGCGTCACCGGGGGTTCGAATCCCTCTCCCTCCGCCAGGTGCCAACCGGGGGAGGTCGCATAGCATGGTCTAGTGCGCCCGCCTGCTAAGTGGGTACACCCGCAAGGGTGTCGCGGGTTCAAATCCCGCCCTCCCCGCCATAGAAAGAGCCAACCTGGATCAGGTTGGCTCTTTTGCTTTGGCCCGGCGACTGCAAGTCGCTGCTACCATTGCGAAGTCCACCTGCGCAGGCTGTGATGCATCCTCATGGTTGACCTTCTTTGATGTTCTTTGACCGGTGACGCGCTTCGTGCTACAATGTAGCATATGTCTGACAAGATTACAAGCAACGAGGTCAATTGATTATGTCAAAAGATCCTTCACAAACCACGGTGACGGAGATTCAGCGGCGCGTGGCTGCGCAGTGGGAACCGATCAGCACCTTCTTCCGTGAGCTGTGCGCCATTCCGAGCATGGCCGGCCAGATCGAGGCGGTTGGCAAACGCATGGCCCAAGAGATGGAGAGCCTGGGGTACGATGAGGTACGCTTCGATAAGATGGGCAACATCATGGGGCGCATCGGCAGCGGCCCGCGCGTCATCGTCTATGACACCCACATTGACACGGTAGGCATTGCCGATCCTGACGCCTGGAAATGGGATCCCTTCCAGGGCAAGATTGAAGACGGCGTCCTCTTCGCCCGCGGCGCCGGCGACGAAAAAGGCTCGGCGCCCGGCATGGTCTATGGCCTGGCCCTGGCCCGCGACCTGGGTCTGCTGGACGGATTTACCTGCTATGTGTTCGGCAACATGGAAGAGGACTGCGATGGCATTGCCCCCAATACCTTCGTCGAAATTGATCCGCAGGTGCGCCCCGATTTTGTCGTCATCGGCGAACCAACCAGGATGAAGGTCTATCGCGGACACAAAGGCCGCGTGGAGATGAAGGTGGTGGCCAAGGGCCGCAGCGCGCACGCCGCGTCCAATCACCTGGGCGACAACGCCATCTACAAACTGCTGCCCGTCATTGCGGCCATTCGCGACATGGAACCGCAGTTGGGCGATGACCCTTTCCTGGGGCATGGCAAGATCACCGTTTCAGACATCAGAGCGCAGACGGCCAGCCTGAACGCGGTGCCCGATGAGGCGACGATCTTCATTGATCGCCGCGTCACCTTTGGCGAATCCAGGGACGAGGCCATCGAGCAGGTGCGGCGCTTGATCCCGGCCGCCAACCAGGCCGCCGGTGATATCAAGGTGGATATGCTCTTCTACGACATCCCAAGTTACACCGGCTTCGTTTACCCCGTGGACAAGTATTACCCGGCCTGGGCGTTGGACGAAAATCACGCGCTGGTGCAGGCCGGCCAGGCGGCGCGCACAGCCCTGGGGCTGCCCGCTGCGCCCACCGGCAAGTGGGACTTCAGCACCAACGGCACCTACTGGATGGGCAAGGCCAACATCCCCAGCATCGGCTTCGGCCCCGGAGATGAAACCACCGCCCACACCGTCAACGACAGCAACCGCCTGGATGACGTGGTCAAGGCCACAGAATTCTACGCCCTACTGCCCGCGCTGCTATAAGGAGATTCCGAGACTATGCAAACCAACTTACGCGGACGTGACTTCATTGGCGACACCGACTGGACGCGTGAAGAGATCGAGACGGCGCTCGACGTGGCTTTTGACTTGAAGCGCATGCGCGCCTTGAACCTTCCCCATGCCTACCTGCGTGACAAAGTGCTGGCGATGCTCTTCTTCTTCACCAGCACGCGCACGCGTGGCTCCTTCGAAGCGGGCATGGCGCAGTTGGGCGGCCATGCCGCGTTCATCGAATCGCAGACCACCCAAATCAGTCACGGCGACACGGCGAAAGAGATCGGCGAAATCTATGGCCGCTACTTCGACGGCATCGCCATCCGCCAGTGTGACTGGAACTACGGCAACAGGTACATCCGCGAGGTGGCCGCAGCCAGCCGCTCCCCGGTGCTCAACATGCAGTGCGATGTCTACCATCCCTTCCAAATCCTGGCCGACCTGATGACCATCATGGAAAAGAAGGGCAAAGACCTGCGGCGCAAGAAGATCGCCGTCTCCTGGGCCTATGCCGCCAGTTACGTCAAGCCCATCTCGGTGCCGCAGTCTCTCATCATCCAGATGAGCCGCTTCGGCATGGATGTGGTCCTGGCGCATCCGCCGGAGTACAGTCTGATGCCGCACCTGCTGCAAGAGGCGCAGGATAATGCCAAACGCTACGGCGGCAGTTTCAGCGTCACGCACGACATGGACGAAGCCTTTACCGGCGCCGATGTGGTCTACCCCAAGAGCTGGGGCTGCCTGCTGACCACCGAGGATGGCGGTCAGGCGGCCGAGATTGCCAAGAAATACACCAGTTGGATCACCGATGACCGCCGCATGGCCCTGGCCCACGACGACGCCATCTACATGCACTGCCTGCCCGCCGATCGTAACATCGAAGTGACCGACAGTGTCATTGACGGCCCGCAGAGCGTGGTCTACGACGAAGCCGAAAATCGCCTGCACGTGCAAAAAGCGGTCATGGCGCTGACCATGCCTTGATGCGGGATTTGACCTGATCTGTGGCCGGCGCCGGGATCAGCAGGGCCACCCACCCCTGACACCCCGGCGATTGCCACCATGCCGGCTGCCTGATCTGGTCCGGAGAAAGTCCGGAGAAAGTCCAAAGAAAGTCCAAAGGAAGCCCAAAGAAAGGAGCAGGAGGAAACATCGCCCTATGAACCGACTCACCACCACTCACAACTGGCGTACACTCCTCGTGGTATTTGTCGCCGGAATGCTCGTCGGCCTGTTCGTCCTGGGCTGGGGATTATTCCCCGTCAAATGGACGAACGCCAACCTGCGTGACCTGCGTGAAGGCGCGCAAAATAACTATCTGGCAGCCGTGGCGGATTCTTATGCCGCCGGTGGCAACTTCGACCTGGCGCAGCAGCGCCTCAAGGAATGGACGCCGGCCGAAGCCCGCACCCGGCTGGACAAGCTGGCCGCGCGCTACGGCGCCGAAGGCCGTATCCAACAAGCGCAGAATGTGCAAAGCCTGGCCGACGCGGTGCAGGCTGCGCCAGCGGCCGCGCCGCCCACCGCCACGCCGACGATCACCACAGGTATCATTCAACGCAACAGCAGCCTGCTCACCCTGCTCTGCCTGCTGTTAGGAGTCCTCGTCATCGGCGCCGGCCTGGGTCTCCTGGCCTGGGTGATCGTCGCACGCCTACAGCAGCCGGCCGCCATACCCGCAGGGGCTTTGCCAACGATCGAACCGCTCCCCACGGGCAATGTCATAGATGGCGAGATAATCGGCGCCTACAGCGCAGACGCGGAACCACCGTCGCGACTTACAGCCACCACGACAAGTTATCGGCCGCCGCCGCCGATCCCCGACACTGTTTCAACCTTGCAGGAGCCTGCGCTACCTGTCGCTGCGCCCGCCAGTCTTGCGCATGAAATGCCGGCCAGCACCACCCTGGTGCCCGGCAAGCGCCTGGCCGAATTCGATGCGGTCTACCACCAGGGCGATACTGATTACGACGAAGCCTTCGTCGTAGATGGAGAGGCAGGCGCCGGTTATCGTGGGGAATGTGGCATGGGTATCGCCAGCGCCCTCGATTCCGATTCCACGCAGGCCACCGCGCTCGAAGTATGGCTCTTCGATAAGAGCGACATTCACACGGTGACCACCGTGCTGATCAGCGACCATGCGCAGGGCAACCCGGCTCTTCACGAGCGCCTGGCCGAAAAAGGTGACATTCTGCCCATTGCGCCCAACCAAATCTTCACCATCCAAGCCAAAACGCTGGCCCTAAAAGCCGAAGTTACCAGCGTGACCTACGCTGAAGGCGCCGGGGAGCCGCGCAGTGTCTTTGAATACGTGACGATTCACCTGACAGTCTACGCCCTCGAAGCCTAGCCATCACAGGGGCGCCCACAGCGGCGCCCCTGTTTTTTTCCTCACGCCGCACGTCCAGCCACCCGCCTCACCGTCTTCGTGACCACAATCCTATTCAGTCGCCCGTGCATAGTGGCTACACTGTTTGTCAGTGCTTGCAGTCCGTTTGACCGCGCCGCCGGGTTTCGCACATCGGCGGGGCGCCACGACCGCAAAGCACGACACGTCACGGTGTTTCACGGGGGATTATGATGTCAACCTTCTTCTTACGTCACAGGCATCGCCTGATCTGGATTCTGGCCCTGGCCGTAATAGCCAGTTTTCCTGGCATCCCCGCGCTGGCAGAATCCGGTCCGCTGGCGACGCCCACCACACCGCCGGCCACCGCCACGCGCACGCCAACCCCCACGCGTACGCCGACTCCCACGCGTACGCCGACCCCCACGCGCACGCCGACTCCCACGCGCACGCCGACGCGCACGCCAACACGGACCCCCACCTCAACCGCCACCCGCGTGCCGCTGGTGGAACCGGTGCTCCTGGAGCCGGAAGATGGCGAGTCTACCAGTGCCCTGACCGATCCGCCCACCGGCAGCCCCACCCTGCGTTGGGCCAGCCAGACCGTGGCCACCCATTATTATGTCCAGTTGAGCAATTCCTCCGGCTTTGCCGTGATTCTGGAAGAGGCCGATACCCTGTCTACTGCCTGGACTCCCACCAAATCCCTGGGCGACGGCATCATCTACTGGCGCGTCAAGGCCGGCAACACCCTCGGCTGGGGACCCTACAGCAGCCCGCGCTTTTTCAGCAAAGACTGGAGCGCCGGCGGTGTGGTGGTGGCCCAGCCACTGGCGCCGGCCGACGGCGCCACCCTGGCCGCCTTCTCGGCGCCAGTCTTTTCCTGGAGCGAGGTGCCCGGCGCGGCGCGCTATCTGTTCCAGGTTGATGGCGACCTCAACTTCGGTTCGGTTGACTACAGTGCGCTGACGCTCAAAGCCGCGCATACGCCCACCGTTCGCCTGGCCAGCGGCCTCTATTACTGGCGCGTCACGCCCATTGATAACCGCGAACACTACGGCGCTCCCAGCCCGCTCGTCTCCTTCCGCCTGGAATGGAATGAAACCCCCAGGCTGCTGGCCCCTGCCGACAATCCCTACCCACCGCTGACCTTTTCCCCCGAATTTCGCTGGACGGCCGTCGCCGGGGCGCGTGAATATCGCCTGGAAGTCAGCACCAGCCCAGACTTCACCACCGTCACGATCTACACCACGCGCAGCGCCGCCTTCACGCCCGATCGCAACCTGGCCAACGACCAGGAATACTACTGGCGCGTGCGCGCGGTGGATGCCCAGTTCAACACCGGGCCGTGGAGTGAGGTGCGCCGTTTTCAGATGCGCTGGAACCTGGCCCCCCGCCTGCTGACACCGCTCAACAACCAGATTGCCCTGGGCCACCCGGTTTTTAGCTGGATGCCGGTGGCCGGCGCGGAAAAGTATCAAATCCAGGTAGATGAGAGCATCGGCTTTGCGGCGCCGATCAAATTCGATGAGCGCATCTACGGCGCCGTCTACGCGCACACGGGCTGGGGCGAAATTATTCTCAATGCCACCTACTACTGGCGCGTGCGGGCCATTGATGCGCGCGGCAACCTATCACCCTGGAGCGAAGTGCGCGGCTTTGATTTCGGCGCCCGTTTTGGCCCCAACCTCATCTTTCCCCCGCACTACGCTGAGTCTGACACCAATCTGGCCGTCACGGCTGACGCGACCCAGGCCACGCCTCTCTTCATCTGGGACACGGTCCACGATGCCGGCGGCGCCCGCCCATACCAGGCGGCCGATCGCTACATGCTGGAAGTGCGCGACGCTCTCGATGGCACGCTGGCCTTTTCGTTGACCACCGCCGGTCATGCCGCGGCGCCAACCACCAACAATCCCTTCTCCGGTCTACTCAATGGGCGCTTGTACAGTTGGACCGTCACCGCCTACGTCGGTTCGACGCGCCTCGGCTTTCCCATGACTTCGCTGGCGCGGCTGGACAGCGCCCGCCAGACGCTGCCTGCCGCCGCCCCCCTGCAGTTGCTTTTTCCAGACGATGGCCGCGAAGCCACCGTGGATGCGCCCATCCTGGGTTGGCAACCGGCGCCCGCGGCCACCAGCTACCGGGTGCAGATTGCCGAAGACCGTGACTTCAGCCGCCTCGTGGACGAAGCCAGCGCACAATTCCTCAACTACGTCCCCTGGCAGGACCGCCAGGCGCGGCTTCCCAACGGCGCCTATTTCTGGCGTGTGCGGCCAGAGCCAGGTGGCGACTGGAGCGAGGTGCGTCATTTCAACATCAGTCACCGTCTGCTCACCGGCAACCGATTCGACTACCCGCTGCCGCAGCCGCTGGTCGGCAGTGAACTCAACCAGGTTGCCAGCGGCAGCAGTCAGGAGTTGAAGGGTCTGTTTGTCGCGCAGGACCGTTACGTAGACGCCAGCCGCCTCAGTTGGGTCATCGCCCTCGACACCCAGTCCTATGGCGCCCTGCAATTTGGCATCTACTTCGACACCAATCATTGCAACGATCCTGACACGGCCGTGTGTCGGGGCGGAGCGGGCGCCACGAGTGACCCGCTCGGCAAAGCCATCAGCACGGACGGCCTCTATCGCCCGGAATACGTCCTCTACGCCCAGCGCAACGGCGGGTTGGCAAACGCAGATTCGACCTATCTCTACACCTGGAACGGCAGCGGATGGGGCGCGGCGCAGAGCCTGGCCAGTATCGGCGGCGCGGTCGCTGATACTGGCGAAGATATCGAAATTCGCCTGCCCTATGTGGCGCTTGGCTCCGGCGACGCCAACTGGATCGGCAGCCTGGCCCTGGCCGCATTTACCAGCGCGGCCGATAGCGCCATTCGGCAGGCGCTGCCCGCGGCCACCGGCAACACCCTGACCCGCTTTGCCTTCACCAGTGACGCGCTGAACCCCATCTACCCATTCGATAGTCCCGGCGAGGGGCTGCTGGCGCAGGTCGCCATGCCCGGCCTGCGCTGGCTGATGCCGGCCTACGACTCGGTAGATGGCTACCAGGTCGAAGTGGCCCGTGATCCTGGATTCACCGATGTCGTCGAAACCTGGGAAACCTGGGAGAGCAACTTCACCCCTAGCCCGCTCTACATGTTCCTGGCCACCAGCTTCACCACCAAGCAAGTCTATGCCAACAACCAGTCCTACTACTGGCGCGTGCGGGTGCGCCATGAGCTGATTCTACCGCCGCCCAGCACCCTCTTCGACTACGGCCCCTGGTCACAGCCAAGCCGTTTCACGCTGGACAGCCTGCCCACCGGCGGACTGACATCGGCGCCCACATTTACCACCCCCACTTTCTCCTGGCAGCGCGTCGAAGGAGCCTCTGGCTACACCTTGCAGGTAGACGACAACAACGATTTCAGTTCACCCCTGGTCAACCAAGCCGTGGACGGGATCTCCTTCACGCCGACGGACACCACCGGGTTCAGCGCCATAGGTGAAGGCACCTATTTCTGGCGTGTCGCCACCCGGCGCTCAGCCTCCGTGCAGGGGCGCTGGAGCGCCACGCAAAGCTTCACGCGCGCCTCGCCTTTTCCACAACCCCTGGCGCCCATCGGCGGCGTTGCCATTTCCAATCTGCCCACCCTGCAATGGGCTCCCATTCTGACGCCCACACTGGAGCCGCGTTTCGCGGTGCCCCGCTACCGCCTCAAGATAGACGATGACCCCAATTTTGGCAGCCCGCTCCAGGTAGACACCTCCTCCAGCTCCTTCACACCGGTCTGGCACCAGCCGTTTCGTGATGGCACCTGGTACTGGAAAGTGGCCTTCCTGGATGCCAACAACCGCGAAGGCCCGTATAGCCCGCGTGAGTCGTTCTACAAGGAGTATCAGGCGCCGCCGCTGCTGTCACCGCTGCCCGGCGCGGTGACCGGCGTCACCCCCACCTTCCGCTGGCAGCCCAGCGCGCCTGCCGCCTATTACCGTGTGCAATACGACCGCAGCGAAACTTTTTCCGCGCCAGTCACTCTCAACACCGACAGCACAACCTGGACACCGACCGGCCTGGTCGTGCCTGGCCACATCTACTGGCGTGTGCAACTGCTCGATTTTGACAACCAGGTTGGCCCCTACACCCGCGGCGATGTCAACCTGGGTGGCAAACAGATCATGCCTTTCATCTCGAAATAGCCGGCAAAATAGCCGGCTGATTGAAAGCTGACCGGTTGAGAGGACACGCGCACGTGCGGCCCGTTGAAATTGCGGCGCGGCATCACCGCTTCTTGATTTTTCGCCCTCGTGGTAGAATCAGCCTCGCCTGGCGCCCCCCGCACGGCCGGCGACCGGTCGCCCAGCGGCGAACCGAGTCCAACCTGAAAACAAAGGACGTCCGATGCCACGCTTTTTCCGTCCCTATCCCGTTCGCTACCGTACCAACCAACCTGCAGCCTGCGCACGCCGGCAGCCCCACGCGGCACAGCCTGTGTGGCGACTGCTGCCACTCCTGAGCGCGGCCCTGGCCCTGTTCCTGCTGACAGGCTGCGGCGCTCCCGGCCCGGCCGCCACCCCCACGCCGACCAAAACCCCAAAACCGCCGGCCACCGCCACCGCGGTGCCGGCGACAGCCACCCCGCTGCCGCTGCCGACCGATACGCCGGTTGCCACGGCCACCCCCGTGTCCACCGACACCCCGCTGCCCACGGCCACGCTCGCGCCCACCGACACCTCCGTACCACCCACCAGCACCCCGGTGCGACCCACCAACACCCCGCGGCCGCGCGCCGTTCCGCCCACCAACACCCCGGCCCCGCCGCCGGTTGCAGACCCCTGCGCGGGCATTGGCGGCGACGGCTGCAAGTTCAAAGTGCGCGGCGGCCCCGGCTTCCAGGACAACGGCGGCGGTGAGCTGAAGATGCAGCTCGCCTTCGTTCACAGCGGCGTGGATGGCGGTCAGCCGCAGGGTGACTATCGCATCCGCCTGTTCAAAGACGGACAGCCGGTGCCCGGTCCGGAGAACGTGCTCAGCACCGCCTTGACCGCCAACCAGGGGCCGCTCGGCAAGTACAACTGGGAGTTTGCCATCCCGGCCGGCCAACTTCCCGGCGGCAACGTCGGCGGCAGCTACAGCATGCACGTCCTGGACGGCAACCGCGAGCGCGACAGCCGCGACTTTACCTTCTCCCTGGGCAACAACCAGGGTTTCGTATGGATCTTATGGGATCAAAGCTAGGAGGAAGTAGTAGAGCACTGCCTGGCGGCAGTTCTGGTTAGTCTGGCAAGTCAAGGGCAGCTCGCAACGCCTGGCTCAGCATACCCATCAGTCTGGGGGTCAACGCACCAATGTAGTCAGTCAGCAGTGATTTGGGCAGGCTCACCAATTCATCACAGTGAATGCTGCTGTCGTGCTTCAAACCTTCAGCAATCCCAATCGGCACCTGTGTTGACAAGCCGTCGTGATTCGAATAAACAGGCGCGCAAATGACTGTGGAGAAACGGGAGTCAATCAAGACCTGTCTGCTCACGACTACGAACACGCGCGACTTCTTGGGGTCGCGCGCCGAGGGATTTGTCACTCGATACAGGTCACCGCGTTTCATAGAGCAACCTGGTAGGTCAGCACGTCCTCAGCTTCTCGATTGAGGTTTTCAGCGCGCTGATTGATGATCTCGAGGTCACGGGCATTTTGTTCTTCGCGTCTGCGTTGTACCAGGAAACTACGCACCGCCTGTTCGATGAAATCAGAACGACTGGTATTGTGCGGACGCAAGCGATCAACGGCACGCAGAAGTTCTTTCGGCAAGAATACGATTGCCCTGGCCCGACCAGGCACATTTGTCATTGTTTGATGAAACATTTATCAATCCCCCATGCCAGGCATTCACGTCACTGCGGACTTTGTACAGGTATTATACCACACTCAGTTCAGGCAGCCATCTCGACAGGACGAAGGCATCACACGGCGCGAGCGCGGGTGTCTCGCCTGCAGCGTTGCCAGGCGCTGGCAATGTCTCATGGTTACACAAGGCGGGAGTGATTTCAACCTATCAGGAGGTACACCACCATGTTACGCCGACTATGGATTCTGTTGATTTTCCTCGGGGCGTTCGCACCTGGCGCCGCGGCCAACGCGCCGCTGCTGCTGACCCTCCCCATCTACACCGACTCGCTCGCCAGCGACTGGCAAAACTGGAGTTGGGGCACAACCCTCAACTTCAACGCGGCCGATCCGGTCAGCGGCCTGCCCGATCGGGCCATCTCCGTGCAGTACACCAACAACTGGGGCGGCCTCAGCCTGCGTCATGAAGCCATTCCCGTCACTGCCTATGACACCCTGCGCTTTGCCATTCACGGCGGCGGCGTGGGCGGCCAGATCATCCAGGTGCTGTTGCAGACCAGCGATGGGGGCGGTGAACAGCCGCCCGTGGCGCTCAATCAGTATCTGCCGCCCGGCGGCGTGCCGGCCAGCGCCTGGGCCGAAGTCGCCATCCCCCTGGCCGATCTCCTGGCCGATCCCGCGCCCAGCTTTGCGCGCATCACCTGGCATAATGACAGCGGCGGCGCCAATGCCGCCTTTTACCTGGACGACATCCGCCTGACCGCGCCCGACCCGGCGCCGCCGCAACTAACCATTCACAGCGCGCAAGGCATCCGCCGTCTGCCGACCGCCCTCTACGGCAGCAACGCCGCGTACTGGAATGGCAACATCCACGCCGACGCCGATCTCGTCGCCAAAGTGGCGGCCAGCGGCATCACCGTGCTGCGCTACCCCGGCGGCAGCAGCTCCGACGAGTACCACTGGGCGCAGTGGGATCCGGGCGCGGCCAACAACGCCTGGGCCATGAACACCACCGAATTCGTCAGCCTGCTGCAGGCCACCAACACGCAGGGCCTGTTCACCGCCAACTTCGGCAGCGGCAGCGCGGCCGAAGCGGCCGCCTGGGTGCAGTTCACCAATGTCACTCACAACTGGAACATTCGCCGCTGGGAAATCGGCAACGAAATCTACGGATCGTGGGAAACGAGTTGGACACACGATGGGACGGCATACATGCAGGGCGACGCCACCCATGACGGCGCCAACGCCTTTTGCGCAGCCATGAAAGCGGTTGATCCGACGATCGAGGTGGGCATCGTCGGCGCGCTCAACGCCACCGAATACAACGGTTGGGGCCTGGCCGTGCTCAGCAACGCCAGCGACTGCATTGACTTCTACGTCATTCATTACTACGCCCTGCCGCCGGGCAACACCAGCTATCAACAACTGCTGCAAGACCCGCCGAGCCACTGGCCCGCCATCCTGGCCGAAGTGCGCACCATGCTGGCAACCTACGCGCCCTCGCGCCATCTCGAGATCGTGGCCGACGAGTACAACGCCTACTACACCGAGCCGGAGGAACTGCAACTGCAGACCGTCAACCTGCTCTTCCTGGCCGACACCCTGGGCCAATTGATCCAGGGCGGCGTCGCCGCGGCCAATCAGTGGGACATCGTCAACGGGCTTTCCAGCAACGGCGGCGACTACGGCCTGCTGCTCAACTGGGACAGCTACCGCCGCACGCCCGGCTATTTCAGCTTTCCCCTGTGGCGCCAGATGGGCGACATGCTCCTCGCGCTGGACAACTCCGCCAACGCAGCCACCACCTTCAGCGCCTACGCGGCCCTGGCCAACGACGGCCTCACTATTCTCGCCATCAACAAGACGGATCAGGCTCTGGCAGCTACACTAAACCTGCAGGACTTTGCGCCCAGCGGCTCTGGCGTGGCCTACGTCGCGGCCGGCGCCAGCCTCAGCGCGACCAGCGTCAGCTACAACGGCAACGCCAGCCCGCCCGTCAACCTGGGCAGCGTACCGCCCCTGCCGGTCAGCGGCGTCGCCTCCACCTTCACCTACAGCTTTGCGCCCTTCAGCGTCACCACGCTGCGCCTGGCCGGCGCGCCCACCTGCGCCTGGTCCGACGTAGACTGTGACGGCGCCACGCAGTTGGACGACATCACCGCCCTGGCCGGGCGCTGGGGCAGCCATGAGGGTGACATTGGCTGGAACGCGCGCTTCGATCATGACGCCGATGGCGCGCTGACCGTGGTAGACGTGCAGGCCGCCGCCGCCCAATGGACGCCGTGAACGGCCGCGTTCACGCCCGTCGAGAACTACCGTTCTACACATTCAACAGCAGTCCCGCCAGAACGGCCGCGCGCGGCGCCAGTTGCCCGATCAAGACATATTCCTCATCGGTATGCGCGCCATCGCCGCACACGCCCAGGCCATCCAGGGTGGGAATGCCCAACGCCGCCGTGAAATTGCCATCGCTGGCGCCGCCCACTGCGCGCTCGACCAGGTCCAGGCCGATCTCCTGGCCCAGGCGCCGCGCCAGCTCGAACAGGCGCACGGTGCCTGGCAGGCGTTCCATCGGCGGCCGTTCCACGCCGCCGCTGATCTGCAGGCTGGCGCCCGGCAGGTGTGGGCGCAGCGCATAGACCTGTTGATTGACCCAGGCTGCATCTTCCAGACGCCACACGCGCGCATCCACCTGCATTTCAGCCGCCGCGGGCACGGTGTTGACCGCGCTGCCGCCCTGAATCAGCCCCACGCTGATGGTGATGCCGCGTTCGTAATCGGTCAGGTCGGTCAGCGCCCGAACCTGGTGCGCCAGCTCCACAATGGCGTTGATGCCCAGCTCGTGCGCGCCGCCCGCGTGCGAGGCGCGGCCCAGCGCCCTGATCGTGAAGGTGCCCACGCCCTTGCGCGCCGTCTTCAACTCACCGCCGTAGAAGGCCGGTTCCAGCACCAGCACCGCCTCGGCCTGGCGCGCCAGCGCCTCGATCAGGGGGCGCGAGTCGGTGCTCGATAGCTCTTCATCGGCCGTGCTCAGCAGGATGACCGGCCGCGGCAAGGGTCGCCCCAGGCTGCGGATGGCCGCCAGGGCCGCGGCCGCCAGCAGGGCGCCGCCCTTCATGTCGTAGGAGCCAGGGCCATAGACGCGACCATCTTCGACGCGCGGCGGATTGCGCGCCAGGCTGCCGATGGGGTGTACCGTGTCATGATGGGCCAGGAGCAAGAGCGGCTTGCCGTCGCCGCCGGCCCAGGTGGCCTGCACCATGCTGCCGTTTACCTGGCCAGGGATGATCTCCACCGCGGCGCCGGCCGCGGCCAGGTGACCGGCCGCCATCTGCGCCATGCGCGTAGTGGCCGCCGGATCGTTGGAAGGGGACTCCAGCGCGCACCAGGCCAGGAGATCGCGAATCAACTGATCCTGGTGCGCGGCAATGTGCTGTAAGAGTTGACGCATGTCAAAGAGATCCTTCCGCGCCCAGGAATTCCAAACAAGGTCAAAATAAGGTCAAATGTAGGCGTTGATCGGACCTGGATTGGAGGCTTCAGCCGGTTTCTTAGCCAGCAAAGCCGCAAACCGCACCGGCTAAAGCCTCGATTCCGGTCACATTTGGAATTCCTGTTCCGCGCCGATTTACGCTGCGCTGAATGTGGCGCTGTGCAGGGTGACGCGCAGCAGCGCCTCGCGGTTGACAATCACCCCCAGACCCGGCGCTGTGGGGACGCTGATCGTGCTGTCCGGGTTCAGGCTGAAGGTCGGCTCGGCAATGTCAGCCGTGTAATAACGGCTGCTGGCCGAGATGTCGCCGGGTAGACGGAAGTTGGGCAGGGAGGCCAGCGCCAGGTTGGCCGCGCGCCCGACCCCTGTTTCCAACATGCCGCCGCACCAGACCGGCACGCCGTGCGCCTGGCACAGGTCATGAATCTGGCGTGCAGGTATCAGGCCGCCGACGCGACCGACTTTGATATTGATGATGCGGCAGGCGCTCAACGCCAGCGCCGCACGCGCATGGAGCAGGGTGTGGATGCTCTCGTCCAGGCAGATGGGTGTCCGCAACTGGCGCTGCAACAGACTATGCTCGTAGATGTCGTCATGATCGAGCGGTTGTTCGATCAACAGCAGGTTGAAATCGTCAAGCTGGCGCAGGCGCTCGCTATCGGCCAGGGTGTAGGCCGAGTTGGCATCAACCTGCAGCAGCACAGCGGGGTAGGCGCGGCGCACCGCTTCGACAAAGGCAATGTCCTTGCCGGGCTTGATCTTGAGCTTGATGCGGCCATAGCCCTGCGCCAGGTAGCCAGCGACGGTATCCACCAGGGCTTCAGGTGTGGCCTGAATGCCCACACTGACGCCCACCGGCACGCTGGTGCGTTCACCGCCCAGGAAAGTCGCCAGCGACTGATCGGCGTCTGCGGCCAGCAGCGCGGCGGCGGCCTGTTCGACGGCCGCCCGCGCCATGTTGTGACCGCGCATCCAGGCCCAGCGCTCGTGCAGCGCCGGCAGGCTATCAAAGGGCTGCGCCAGCACCGCCGGCACGAGGTACTGACTGAGAACGGACCAGGCGGTATCGGTGGTTTCGTAGGAATAGGCGGGCGCATCTCCCGCCACACACTCGCCCCAGCCGGAACCGCTCGGCGTACGCAGCTCAACCAGGATGGCCTGGCGCACGGTCTGCCGGCCAAAGCTGGTTTCGAATGGAGAGACCAGCGGCATCGCAATCAGATGCAGTGCGGCCTGTTCGATCTTGATCATTCTGATTTCCTATTTGCCGAATGAATTCGGGACGAAGGGGCGTTCCGCCGCCAGGTCGGCCGCCGCCGACCAGTATTGCGTCCACGCAGGTGGACGCCCGGCGGAACGCCCTTTAGGCGCGATTTCAATCGCTCTGCCGCCGCCGACCAGTATTGCGTCCACGCAGGGGCACGCCCACCAGGCGCGATTTCAATCGCTCTCTCGACCTGTGTCTTACGCGGCGACCGCGCCGTTGCTCTCAACCACTGGGATCTGTGCTTTGGGTGCGGCCGGGGCTGGAATCAAGAACGGCTGCTGCGGTTCGTCGCCCTGCATCACCAGTTCACCGCGTAGGTAGCCGCCGTCATCCAACAAGAAGGAGTTGACACGCACGATTCCCCAGATACGCCCGCCCTCCAGCAGCTCAACGCGCTCGGCCGTGATGGTGCCTTTGTACGCGCCTGATACCGAAACCACCCTGGCCTGAATATCGGCCATGACACTGGCACTGGCGGTAATAATCACATTCGTGGGCGTGGTAATGCTGCCGCTTTCGATCACGCCGTCAATGCGCACACTGCCATCACAACGCAGGTTGCCACTAAACGTCGCCCGTGCACCGATCAGGGCCTCGATGGCATCAGGTTCCGGTCGCTTTTCTTTTCCAAACACCAAGTTCGTTCTCCTTTCACAACATCACTGATCATTCTGAACTTCTTGCCGTCTGTCGCTACTTGTGGGGCGGCTCGCCCCATTCTTGCGGTGTCAGTTTGAGCAGCGGGCTGATCGTGCGCGCCGCGTGAATGCGCTCGATGGCATCGGCCAACAATGGCGCCAGCGAGAGCACGACCAGCTTGGGGTGCTGCTGCGCGGGGGAGATGTAGATGGTATCGGTCACCACAAGCTCCTTGATGATCGGGCTGTCGAGACGCGCCAGCGCGGTGGGCAGCAGAATCGGATGGGTGATCGCCAGGTAAATCTCCGGCCGGGCGCCAGCCTCCACCAGGGCGTTGAGTTGGGTGAGAATGCTGCCGCCCGCAATCATATCATCAATCACAATCGGCGTCTTGTCCTTCAGATCGCCCACAACGTGTGAGTTCTCGACCTCGCTGTGCGAGAGACGCCGCTTGTGCATCAGCGCCAGCGGCAGCCCCATGACCTCTGCGTAGCGACCGGCCAGCTTGGCGCGTCCCACATCGGGCGCCACGATGATGGGGTTTTCCAGGTCTTTGTTCTCGAAATACTCAATGAACACCTTGCGCGCCGACAGCGGGTCAACCGGGATGTCAAAGAATCCCTGGGTCGCTTCCGCGTGAATATCCACATAGACCACGCGGGTGACGCCCAGCGTTTGCAACATACGCGCCACAACCCGCGCACTGATGGCTTCACGCCCGTGAGCCATGCGCTCCTGCCGGCTGTAGGGGAAGTACGGAACGACGACGGTGATGGTATGGGCCGACGCGCGCCGAAATGCGTCTACGTACAGCAGCAGTTCCATCAGGTTATCGTTGACGGGGGCCGAACAAGGCTGGATGAAGAAAATGTCCTGCCCACGAATGGCTTCGTGGATCTCCACATAGACCTCGCTATCTGGCAGATGCTTGGTCTCACAGGCGCCGAGTGGCATCTGCAGACATTCTGCAATCCGTTCGGCCAGGGGACGATTGGCGGTGCCAGAAAAGAGATGCAAAGGGTGTTGCGGCATACTGTCTTCTTTCTTTTTCACGAACACGATACACGGCTTGCTGTCAGTGCGATTATATGATAGGATAGGTTTCTGGTCAAAGCGGGGGGGAGAGGGAAGATGCGTAAACTGTTAATTGCGACGCACAATCAGGGTAAGGTGCGGGAGTATCGTGAGTTATTGGCCGACCTGCCGGTGGATGTGACCTACCTGGATGAAGTTGGCATCACCACCGAGGTGGCGGAGACGGGCGAGAGTTTTGCCGAAAATGCAGTGCTCAAGGCGCTGGGCTATGCTGAAATGACCGGCCTCTGGACATGGGCCGATGATTCTGGCCTGGAAGTTGACGTGCTCGGCGGCGAGCCTGGCATCTACTCGGCCCGCTACGGTGGCCTGCAGGGCGAGCAGGAGCGTTACAACTACCTGTTGGCCCGCCTGGCAGATGTGCCGGACGCGCAGCGCGCGGCCCGTTTCCGCTGCGTGGTGGCTCTCGCTTTTCCGGACGGCGACGCGTTCACGGCCTCAGGCGCCATCGAAGGCACGATTGCCCATGCCCCACGCGGCAGCAATGGCTTTGGCTATGATCCCATTTTTGAAATCGAACACAGCAATCTGACCCTGGCGGAGATTTCATCAGAATTGAAGAACGCGATCAGCCATCGGGCCAAAGCCGCACGCAGCGCCCGGCGCATCCTGCTGACGCTGCTCGCTGAGTTGGGCGAAGACGACGAGGCTCAAGATCGAGATGCCTGATCTGCTTGCCGATTTCGCGGTCACAGTGACGTTTCCTGTGGCCTGGGGCGAAATGGATGCCCTGGGCCATGTCAACAACATCGTCTATTTTCGTTACTTCGAGAACGGACGCGCTCGCTACCTGTCGCAGGTCGGCTTTTTCGATGTCGCCGCCGGGCGTGCAGCCATTGGCCCCATCCTGGCCTCCATCAACTGCCGTTTTCGTTATGCCCTGACCTTCCCGGACACCGTGACCGTGGGCGTGCGCGTCGTCGCCCTGGGAGCCGACCGCTTCACAGTCCTGCACCGGGTGGTCAGCCAGCGGGCGCAGGTGGTGGCCGCCGAAGGCGAGGGCGTCATCGTCAGTTATGACTATCACCTGGGGCAAAAGACGCCGCTGTCCGAACCGGTGCGTGCGGCCATCCTGGCGCTCGACGCCGCGGCCGGCATCACGTTGACGTGAAAGTCTAGTATGGCTGTTTTGGGGGATGGCGCACGACCTCCACCGCGTTCATAATTGCGCCAGTTGATTTTTTATTTTGTTGCGGTCTTAATCGAGTGATGGTGATGTCTCATTCTTCCGTTTCTCAACGTGGAGACACGTACGCTGTTTACGCGCCCCAGCGGATCGCGCCCTACGTCGAAGATCATTTTGCGGACAGCGAGATGGTCTCGCTGCGGCTGAATCAACTTCAGACCATTCACCACATCACCGACGTGGTCAGCCATGTGGATACCCTCGATGCCGTCTACCAGGAGGCGCTTTTCGGAATGCAGCGCCTCCTGGGAGTTCGTCGGGCCGCGCTGCTCCTGTGTGACGCCGACAGGGTCATGCGTTTTCGCGCCTGGTCAGGAGTGTCGCCTGAATACCGCAGCACGGTCGAAGGTCATTCGCCATGGCCGCCGGATGACCACGATCCCCAGCCGATCCTGGTGTCAGACGCCTGGAAAGAACCGCTGTTGAGGGCGTGGCATGAGCACTTCGTTCGTGAAAACATTCGCGGGGTTGCTTCCTTCCCCCTGCGTTACCAGGGGCGCCTGCTGGGCAAGTTCATGGTCTACTACGACCAGCCACATGACTTCGATACTGTGGAGGTTCGGTTGGCCGAAACCATCGCCAACCAGGTTGCGTTTGCCACGGAGCGCCAGCGCGTGGAGGATGCCCTGCGTCAGGCGAATCAACAACTGACCGCCTGGGTCGCCAAGTTGGAGCAGCGCACGCACGAAATCAGCCTGCTCAACGAAATGGGTGACAAGCTGCAAACCAGCATGACCCTCGATGACGCCTACGCCGTCATTGCCGATTTCACACAGGCTCTGTTTGCCACCGCGCAGGGCGCGCTCTACATCCTCAATCCTGAACACAACCTGATGGAAGCGGTTGTCGCCTGGGGAAACTTGCCGCACGCCGGGCGTCGGTTTCCACCGGACGCCTGCTGGGCGTTGCGTCACGGTCGCGCCTGTGTGATGGATGAATCTCAGCGCGGCCTGTCCTGCC
This sequence comes from Candidatus Amarolinea dominans, assembly GCF_016704685.1. Taxonomy (NCBI): domain Bacteria; kingdom Bacillati; phylum Chloroflexota; class Caldilineae; order Caldilineales; family Candidatus Amarolineaceae; genus Candidatus Amarolinea; species Candidatus Amarolinea dominans. The sequence goes on along the minus strand of NZ_JADIZS010000044.1, from coordinate 37,728 downwards.
AACACATCAGCACCACCGATAGCCACACCTACTTGTGTGTACCCTTGTTGGCGCAGAATGAAACCCTGGGTATTCTGCACATCGAGCTGAACCCAGGTGCTCCCGCGCTGCTGCATGACGACGAGGGTCAGTTCAACGAGGCTAACGAGAAACTGGCCGTGGCCCTGGCCGACCATGCGGCTTTGGCCCTGGCGAATCTGCGCCTGCGCGAGACACTGCGCAGCCAGGCCATTCGTGACCCGTTAACCGGCCTCTTCAATCGGCGCTACATGGAAGAGACGCTAACGCGCGAGGTGCATCGGGCGGCGCGGCGCGGCACAACCCTGGGCATCATCATGTTGGACATTGACCACTTCAAGCGCTTCAATGATTCATACGGTCATCAGGCCGGCGATGCCCTGCTGCGCGCGCTAGGTAGTTACCTGCAAGAGCGTACACGCGGTGAGGATATCGTTTGTCGCTACGGTGGCGAAGAGTTCACTTTGATTCTGCCGGAAACCCCGCTGTCTGTCCTCGAGCAGCGCGCCGATCAACTGCGCGTCGGGATCACCCGGCTCCAGGTCGAGCATTATCGCGCCATGATTGGCCCGGTGACCCTCTCGGCCGGCGTTGCCATCTTTCCGGATCACGGGCTGACCGGTGATGCTGTGCTGCGAGCCGCCGACACCGCGCTTTACCGGGCCAAGACCGAAGGTCGCAACCGCATCTTCACCGCTGGCGCTGCCGACGCGTCACCAGCGCGCGCCTGACATCTCCCCTGGCTGCGTTCGTCGTCGCGTCAAGACGATGACTGACCAAACTGCCTGGCTACACGTAGAATGTCAACGATATTCACCACGCGGTTGCCGTCCAGGTCGCAGACTGGGCTGTAGAAGCGCCAAACGCCGGCCGCCATGAGGATATCATGGACATCCACCACGCCATTCCCATCCAGGTCCTCGCGCAGGCGGCCGAAGCCCATCACATAGCCGGGAATCCAGCCGGGATTGACGCCCAACTGGCCGAACTCGTTGGACCCCCAACACTTCACGCCGCCGCTCCTGGTCCGCGCACAGGTGTGGTCGTTGCCTGCATCCACGACCGCGCTCAACATGACGCCAACGGCATCCACGGGTGTGATGCGCTGATTTGTGTTGCCGTTGCCCAACTGGCCCATCCAGTTTGCTCCCCAGCATGTGGTGGTCTTGGCGATCGCACACGTGTGCCACCAGCCCGCAGTGACACGGGTGACATCAGTCGTCAGCCCAACGATGCCCACCGGCGCGGAGCGATCCAGGATCGTACCATCGCCCAACTGTCCCTGGTCGTTTCTCCCCCAACACCAGGCGCCGCCGCCGCTCGCCCATGCACAGGTGTGCTCATATCCCGCGTCCACCGCCGCGGCGTCGGTCAGCCCGCTGACATCCATCGGCACCCACTGCCATGTCACAGTGTCATTGCCCAACTGGCCGCGAGAATTGCTCCCCCAGCATTTGACGCCCCCGGTCGTCGTCGAAGCGCAGGAGTGCATCCCGCCCGCACTCACGGTCGCAGCGCCGCTCGTCAGCCCGCTCACGTCCACCGGCGCGCTGCGATTCTCCAGCGTGCCGTCGCCCAACTGGCCGTTGGAGTTGCGGCCCCAGCATTTGACCCCGCCGTCCATCGTCAGGGCGCACGTATGAAAATACCCTGCGCTCACGGCCATGACGTTGTTCAGCCCCACCACATTGACTGGCGTCAGGCGCTGGATAGTCGTCCCATCGCCCAACTGGCCGTATTCGTTTCGTCCCCAGCACTTGACCCCGCCGTTCGTCGTCACAGCACAGGCGTGTGTATTGCCCGTGCTCACGTCCGCAACGCCAGTCGCCAACCCAATCACATCGGTCGGTGTGCTGTGATATCCCTGCGCGCCGTCGCCCAACTGACCGGAATCGTTGCGCCCCCAGCACTTGACGCCGCCGCCTGCGGTCAATGCGCAGGTGTACCATCGGCTCACACTCACGGTTGTTGCACCGCCTGCCAGCCCGGCAACATCCACGGCAATCGTGCGTGGTCCTGCTGAGAAATTGCCCAGTTGGCCGTAGTCATCACCGCCCCAACATTGAATTCTACCGTCAGCGGTCAATGCACAGGTGTGAACCGAACCCGCCTCTACGCTCGCGACGCCGGCAGTCAGCCCGATCACACCCAGCGGTGTCGTACTGAATTGTTGCAAACCGCTCGTGTCGTTGCCCAACTGGCCCGAGATGTTGTCACCCCAACATTTGACCCCATCAGTCGTAGTTTGGGCGCAAGTGTGCTGATAACCCGTTGTGACAACCGCTGCGCCGCTGGTCAGCCCGATCACGCTGACCGGTGTGAGGCGATTGATCGTTGTCCCGTCGCCCAATTGGCCGCTCCAGTTCGCGCCCCAACATTGAATTCCGCCGGCTGTGTTCAGCGCACAGGTGTGTAAAACGCCGCCTTCGACGGCTTCGACGCCGCTGACCAGCCCGACCACACCCACCGGCAAGAGCCGCTGCACGGTCGTGCCGTCGCCCAACTGGCCGAGCGCGTTGTATCCCCAGCACTTCGCGCCGCCGGCCGTCGTCAAGGCACAGGTGTGCGCTCCACCCGCGCTCACGGCCGTCACATCACTCGCCAGCCCAGTCACGTCCACCGGGGTGAGCCGTTCCTCTGTCGTACCATCGCCCAACTGCCCGTGGATGTTATTTCCCCAACACTTCATGCCGCCGGCTGTCGTCAGCGCGCAGGTGTGCTCCCCGCCCGCGCTGATGGCCGTCACGCCGACCGTCAATCCCACCACATCCACCGGCGTGAGCTGCGCCGCGCCCGTGCCGTCGCCCAACTGGCCGAACTCGTTGGATCCCCAACACTTCACACCGCCGGCCGTTGTCAGCGCACAGGTGTGGCCCCGGCCCGCACTCACGGCCACAACACCGCTCATCAGCCCGCTCACATCCACCGGCGCGCCGCGCTGCTCAGTCGTGCCATCACCCAACTGCCCCCGGTCGTTGACCCCCCAACATCTCACCCCGCCGTCAGCGGTGACAGCACAGGTGTGGTCTGCCCCTGCGTTCACAGCCGCGCCAATGGCCGCTGTCGTCGCATCTGCGCCCACAGCGGCCGGCATCATCATGAACGGCAACAACAAGACAACCAGACAACGTACAGCGTGCGCGAACATGATTTACCTCCTCGATCACTCAACCCCGCGAACCGGCACAGATCGTCAAAGTCAGTATAACACTCAGGCGGGGCAAACCCCAAACCTGCAGCGAAAAGCGTCACGGATTGGGAGCACTATTCTTTTTTTTGTCCCTTGAACTCATCTGGAATGAAGGCGCCTCTGCGCGCTCTGTGATCCGCGCTGAAAAATGCGGTGACGTTTGGAATTGCCGCGCACGGCGTCTGTTGTTTGACCTGATGCGCTCGCAAGAGTACAATCCTGACCCGGATCGTGATCATCATTTCAGGAGGACCCATCGTATGACTTTTCCCGTTGCTGGCCCGATGCGCACCTGGCTGCTGGCTTTGCTGGCGCTGTGGGCGCTGTTGCTCTTTGGCGGTTTCATTTTTGGCGCGTCCGGCGCGGACCAATCGCAGCGCATCCCCACCTGGATGCGCATGACTTCCTCGGCCGTTCTGGTGGTGGCCGGCTGGAGTTGGTGGCTGGCGGCCGGCCAGGATAAGGACGTGGCGCTGCTGATTGCCGTGGGCATGACGCTCGGTTTCCTGGGCGACCTGTTCATGGCGAAGCTGCTGCCGGCGTCGCCGCATGTGTTGTGGGGCATGGGCGCGTTCGGTCTGGGGCATGTGGCCTACATCGCGGCCTTCATGCGGCTCGCCACCGTCCTCGGCTTGACGGCCAGCGGGCCGCGCTGGGGCGCCTTGCTCGTGTGGCTGCTGATCGGCCTGGCCGGTTGGTATTTCGTGGTCTTCCGCGGACAGCAGGCCACCGCGCTGCACTGGGCCGCGCTGCCCTACGCCCTGCTGCTGGCGAGCACGGCCGGCCTGGCCAGCGGATTGGCACTGCAGGCGCGTTCCTTCATCCCGCTGGCCCTGGGCGGCGCGCTCTTTCTCACCAGTGACCTCATCCTGGCCGCGCAATTGTTCAACGGCCTGTCATTTTTCCTGGTGGGCAGCGTCGTCTGGCTGACCTACGGCCCGGCGCAGGCGTTGATCGTCTACACCGCCCAGAATCGCCCTTGAGCAGGCCGGTCAGATAGGGGTCGCGTTGCTGAAGGCTTGCTAATCGCTTTGTCAGTCAGCCATGCGCGTGCTACAATCTGCCCCATGTCCATTTCCGACACATTGCAGGCCAAGCTCGACAATCTCCCCACGCGCCCAGGCTGTTATCTGATGAAGACCGCCGAGGGCGCGATCATTTACGTGGGCAAGGCCATCAACCTGCGCGCCCGCGTCCGTTCCTACTTTCAGCAGCAGGCCCTCCACACCACCAAGACCCGGCGTCTGGTGAGCAACATCGCCGATCTGGACTGGATCATCGTTGAAACCGAGCTGGAAGCCCTGGTGCTGGAGAATGAGCTGATCAAGCGCCACCAGCCGCGCTACAACATCCGCCTCAAAGATGACAAGACCTATCCATACATCAAGATTCACTGGGCCGAAGATTACCCCAAAGTGACCATCGTGCGGCGCATGGCGCGTGACGGCGGCCGCTACTTCGGGCCGTACACCTCCGCTTACAATGTCCGTCTCACCCTGGAAGCCCTGCGTCACATCTTCCCCTATCTGACCTGTAACCGCGACATTACCGGCAAGGACGAACGCGCCTGCCTCTACTTTCACATCGGGCGCTGCAACGGTCCGTGCATCGGCGCGGTCAACCGTGACGAATACCGCGCCATGGTGCAGGGCCTGGCCGATTTTCTCAGCGGTAACACCGAGCCGGCCCTGACCACCCTGCGCGGTCAGATGACAGACGCGGCCGAAAACTGGTACTTCGAACGCGCCGCACGCCTGCGCGACCAGATCAAGGCCGCCGAGCAGTTGGTGGAGCGTCAGAAGGTCGTCAGCGGTCAGCAGCAGGATGAAGACCTGATCGCCTTTGCCCAGACCAACGGCGACACCTGCGTACAGGTTTTCTTCGTTCGTCATGGCAAACTGATCGGGCGTGAGTCGTTCGTGTTGGAGGGCGCGGAAGGCGACGAAACCGATGCAGTTCTCAGCGCGTTCCTAACCCAGTTCTACAGCGAGGCCGCCTACGTCCCGCCGGAGATCGTGCTGCCCAAGGACCTGGACGAGCGCCTCATCATCGAGCAGTGGCTGCGTTCGCGCCGCGGCGGCGAGAAGGTGGTGCTCACCGTGCCGCAGGAAGGTCAGCAGCGCGACCTGCTGGAGATGGCGGCCCAGAACGCGGCCGAAACCCTGCACGCCCTGCGCGCCCAGTGGCAGGCCGACAAGAACAAGCAGGTCATTGCCCTGGCCGAATTGGGGCACGCGCTGGGTCTGGCCGACGCGCCCGGCCGCATCGAGTGTTACGACATTTCCACCTTGCAGGGCACCAGCACCGTCGGCGCGATGGTGGTCTTTGCGCAGGGCACCCCCATGAAGAGCGATTACCGCAAATTCAAGATTCGCGGCAAAGGCAGCCTGGGCGCCGGTGAACCTGACGATTTCGCCTCGATGCGCGAGATGCTGCGCCGCCGCTTCCGTCGCGCCGTCGAACCGCCTGCTAATGAGGGCGCGCCCGGCCAGGCGCCTCGTAAGGGCGACCAGATGTGGCAGCGCCTGCCCGACCTGGTGGTCATTGACGGCGGCAAGGGTCAGCTCGGCGTGGCCGTGGAAGTGCTGCGCGAGTTCGACCTCTTCGACCAGGTGCCGGTCATTGGCCTGGCCAAGAGATTCGAGGATGTCTATTTCCCTGAGCAACGTGATCCCCTGGTGCTGCCTCGCGACTCCCAGGCGCTGTTCCTCTTACAGCGCATTCGCGACGAGGCGCACCGTTTTGGCATCACCTTCAATCGTGAGCTGCGCAGCAAGGCAGGCGTGATGTCCGAACTGGACAAGGTGCCTGGCATCGGCCCGCGGCGGCGCAAAGAATTACTCAAGCGTTTCGGCGATCTGGAGACGATCAAGCAGGCGAGCATCGAGGAGTTGGCGGCCGCGCCCGGCATGAACGTGGCCGCGGCCGAGGCAATCAAGGATCATTTTGGGGACTAACGCCGTGCAAAACACTCTGTCACCGTCGTTCGATTTCAGCCGCGTGGGCCGGCGCATCACCGTGACGCTGCTGGCTGCGCAGAGCTTCGGCTCGGCCGGCTTCATTGCGGCTAACACGGTCAACACCCTGGCCGGCGCGCAGTTGAGCGGTTCCCCGGCCCTGGCCGGCGTCCCACCCGCCATCTACCAGCTCGGCGCGGCGCTGGCCGCGTTCGGCTGGGGCTACGGCATGGAGCGGCTGGGGCGACGCGGCGCGCTGGCGCTCGGCCTGATGCTGGGTACGGTCGGCGCCGGTCTGGCCGCGGCTGCGCTCCTGGTTCGCTCATTTCTGCTCTTTTGCCTCGGGCTGGCCCTGCTCGGCGCGGCCAATTCTGCCATGCAGTTGGCGCGCTTTGCCGCGGCCGAGGTCTACCCGCCGCAGGCGCGCGGCCGCGCCATCTCCAACGTGGTGCTTGGCGGCACGGTCGGCGCGGTGGTCGGCCCGCTGCTCGTGGGGCCAACCGGCCGCTGGGCCGCGGCCAACGGCTTGGACGAGCTGGGCGGGCCGTACCTGGCGACCCTGGTGCTCCTGTTCCTGGCTGGCCTGGTCATCTTCTTCTGGCTGCGGCCCGATCCGCGCGACGTGGGCCGCGCCCTGGCTCAGCTCTACCCTGACACGCATGGCGAGTCAGGCAGCCGCCGGCCGCTCTCGCAGCTTCTGCGCCAACGGCCGGTGATCGTGGCCATGGGCGCCATGGTGATCGGGCAGGCGGTCATGGTGATGCTGATGATCATCACCTCGCTGCACATGAAGGGGCATCACCACGAGCTGACCGACATCTCGCTCGTCATCTCATCGCACACCTTCGGCATGTTCGCCTTTTCGGTGCTGTCCGGTCGCCTGGCGGACCGTTGGGGGCGCCGGCCTGTGATTCTGATTGGCGCGACCACGCTGGTGCTGGCCTGTTTGACCGCGCCGCTTTCGCCAGAGGTGCTGCCGCTGGCGGTGTCGCTCTTCTTTCTTGGCTTGGGCTGGAATTTCTGCTACGTGGGCGGTTCATCGCTGCTGGCGGATCAGCTTTCACCGGCGGAGCGGGCGCAGACGCAGGGTTTCAACGATCTGCTCATCGGCCTCTCTGCGGCCGCGGGCAGCCTGGGCAGCGGCGTCGTCTTCGCCGCGCTGGGCTACGGCGCCATGGGGATCGTCGGCGCCGCGCTGGCCGTCATCCCGATCATTCTGGCGCTGTCTCTGCGCCAGAAGACATAACCCATTACGGAGTAGCCGTCAAATGAGCCTGCTTTCTCCCTCAATCGCCCCCGCTTCCGAACGTGTCGCCCGGCCGCCCTGGCAAGCCTACGCCGCGATGATCTTTGGTCTGATCTGCATTGCCACCTCCGGCATTTTCGTGCGCTGGGCCGGGCTGCCGGGGCCGGTGGCCGCCTTCTATCGCACCTTGATTGCCGCCAGCGCCCTGGCAATTCCGTTTGGCCTGCGCGCCCGCCAGATCCAGTGGTCGCGACGCTCGCTGGCGATCGTGGCGGCCGCCGGTGTCTTGTTCGCCTGTGACATGGGCCTGTGGAACACGGCCGTTCAGTACACCTCGGTCGCCAACGCGGTCCTGCTCGGCAACACCGCGCCCATCTGGGTGGGACTGGGCGCCATCCTGCTCTACCGCGAGCGTCTACGGCGCAATTTCTGGCTCGGTCTGGCCCTGGCTTTGAGCGGCGCGGCCATCATCCTGGGCGCCGACGCCCTACGCTCGCCATCGCTCAACCTGGGCAACCTGCTGTCGCTGCTCGTCTCCCTCTTCTACGCCGCTTACATGCTGATCACCCAGCGCGGGCGGGCGCGCTTCGATGCCCTCTCCTATTTTTGGCTGACCACAGTGGTCAGCCTCATCACCCTCTTTTTCATGACTCGCCTGTTTCAGCAATCGCTCGTCGTGCCTGCTGCGACCTTTCCCTTCCTGCTGGGCATGGGGCTGGTGACGCACATCGGCGGTTGGCTGTCGGTCAACTATGCGCAGGGCCATCTTCCCGCCTCGTTGGTCTCGCCCACCATGCTCGGCCAGCCGGTGGTGGCTGCGCTGCTCGCCTTCGTGCTGCTGGGCGAAGCGCTGACGCTGCTGCAGGTCGTTGGCGGCGCGGTCGTCCTGCTCGGCATCTCCCTGGTGCATCGGGCGCGAGGGTGACATGCAAACACACATCTTCGTCATCGTCTGGCGTTTGCTGCTGGCCTGAAAGGCGTTTTAGTGGGACGATGTGGTAAAATGGAGACGGAGGAGGATGACCCATGGCGCCCGACACGATACAAGATGCAGAACAAGTTGACCGCGGAGATGTTGCGACCAAACTCAACAGTTTCGCCGCGCTCAAGGTCATGAGCCCAACCGACTTGAACCAGTTGGCAGACAAGATCATCGTGCGCCCGTTCAAGGAGGGAGATCGGCTCCAGGAGGCGCAAAGCTCCGGCGATTTCCTGTATTTGGTGGAGAGCGGGGCCTTGCGCGAGACCGGCAAGGACTCGGCCGGCACGGTCTGGTGGGAGCGCACGCACAACGTTGGCGCTGCCTTCAGTCGTCAAGCGACCTACGACGGCTTGTTCGAAGAAACCGAGGTCATCGCGCTGCAAGAAGGGCGCCTCTTTGTCATTGCGCCCAGCGACCTGAGCTGGGCCATGGGCCGGCAGCCGGCCCTGCGCCAGGCGCTCATCCGTGAACCGATCGCCGTGCGTCTGCGCGCCATGCCCATGTTAGCGCCTCTCAACGACTCGCAGGTTCGGCGCCTGGCCACCATTGCTCATGTCGTAGAGGCCAACGGTGGCTCGCCCCTGTGCGAGCCGCAGCTCACCGGCGCCGAAACCTGGTTCTGGTTCATTGATTGGGGACAGGTCAGCGTGACCTACCCGTCTGGCGTACCACCAAAGACGCCGCGAGTCATCACCGCGGGCAACGCTTTTCACAACGCGCCCGAGGCCCTGGGGCAGATTCCGCCCGCGGTGGCGCAGGCGCTCTACCGCTGCAAGCTCATTCGCGTGCCGTTCTCTGAAATGCTGGCCCTGGCACGCATCCCCGCCATTTACGCACGGCTGCAACTGCCGCCCATCATCGGCTTTCTGGAAACGGTTGCACCCTTCCAGGGTTTGAACGAAGAGCAATTGCAGACGCTGGCCAGCATCACGGCCTGGGAACACTATCCGGCCGCGCAGACCGTTTCACAGCAGGGCGTGCGCGACAACGCGCTGCGCATCCTGCAGCGCGGCGCGGCCATCATTCGCACGACCGACGCCGATGGCAAGGAACGCCCTCGCGATTACATGGCGCCTGGCCGTTTCTATGGCCAAAGCTCGCTATTCCGCCGGGAGCGCCATGAAACAACGGTGCGCGCGGTGCGACCGGACAGCGTGGGCAGCGCTACTGGCATTCTGACCAGCCCGCAGGGGGAAAGTGACCGTGCGCACGCCAGCGAGCCGGGCGCCACCTGGTTCCGCATCCGTTCCGAGGACTTGATCTATCTTCTCCACAGTGACCCGGGGTTCTGGAAAGATACCCACCTGGAGCAGAAGGTCAAGGCGGAAAAGAAGAAACACCGCAAGTACAAATGGCAGGACGAGGACGAGGTGCTTTGGTATGACGGCCACCGGCACGTGATCGTCCTGCTGCGCTCCTTCCTGATCCCCGCGCTGCCGGTCGTGGGCATGATCCTCCTCAAACTCATCCTGCAAAACTGGGACATCAATCTGACTATCTTGACGGTGGCCCTGGTGAGCGGTATGGTGGCGGCGCCCCTGACGGTCTGGTACGTGGTAGATTACCTCAATGATTACTTTGTGGTGACATCCTTGCGCGTGACCGCGCGCGAACAGGTGGTGCTGGTTTACGAGCGTCGCACCGAAGCGCCCCTGGACCAGGTGCAGGATACCACCCTGCGCACCGACTTTTGGGGCAGCCTGATTGGCTATGGCAATCTGAAGATCAAGACGGCCAGTGCTGCCTCACAGATCGTGTTCGACCATGTGCCGAATCCCGAAAGCGTCCAGGCTCTCATTTCCGAGCAGCGACGGCGCCTGCTTGCCGAAAAATTGGCGGAACAGCGCGAAGGTCTGCGCATGCAACTGGTCAAGGACCTGCGCTTGAGTCTGTTGAGCCAGGTGCCAGACCAGACACTGCCGCCGGGCCTCAAGCCGCCGATCGTGCTGAGCTGGTGGCAAAAGTGGTTAGCGACGCTGGCGAAGGCTCTGCATTTCGTCTTCTTTCCCTTCGAGTTTCTGTTCCTGCGACCTCTCAGTTGGGTGATGCGCATCTTTGCGCAGCGGCGCCTCTCCCCGCGCAACCAGAACCGGGACTTTGGCGCCGGCGTCCTGGCCTCCTGGTGGATTACGCCAGACAAGACGGTGTGGCGCAAGCACTGGTTGATCTTGCTGCAGCGCGTGTGGCAATCGTTTTTGGTCTGGTTGATCGTCACGGCGTTTCTCGTTGCCACCGTGGGACAGTGGCTGCCGTTGCCGTGGCTGCTGCCGGCCATCCTCTGGCTGCCTGCCACCGGGTGGTTCTGGTGGAGATATGAAGACTGGGCCAACGATCTCTATATTGTGACCAATGACAAGGTGATTGATATCGAAGCTAAACCGTTCGGCTTCAGCACACAGCGTCGCGAGGCTGGCCTGGATCGCATTCAGAACGTGACAACCGAACTGCCCACGTTTTGGGCCAATGCATTGAATTACGGCAATGTGGTGATCAAGACGGCCGCGGCTGACGAGGGCTTCACCTTCGACCTGGTGGCCAATCCGCACGCGGTGCAGCGCGAAATCATGAAGCGCCTGTCAGCCTTCCGCGCCTCACGCCAGCAACGTGAAGCCACCGCACAGCGCACCCAGCAAGCCTACGTCTTGGGCGTCTATCATGAGTTGATGGAAGAGGGAGACAAGTACGTCAAGAGCGGCCCGACGGGACAGGCGTCGCCGCAACCGCAGGAAGGTCGCTCCATCCCCCGCGCAGGGCTGTGACGAGATGACATTCTCAGAGGAACACAACACCCTCACCGGTCAACGCTGCGATGTCCATTGGCCCCTGCGAGGGTTGGTGAGTCAAGGAATTTTCACACGAAGCCACAAAGGTGGCCATCTGCGTCTTCGTGTCTTTGTATCTTGGTGTGAGGTCTCTGTCTTGCTCACACAGGGACGCCAAGACACAAAGGAGTAATCCCTGGCGCCTTTGTGACTTGTGACTTTTTCCTCTTGACAGAGCGCCGCGGCCGTGCTATGCTGTGACCAGCTACAAGCTTGTCCCCCGCCTTCCGAGTCGTCTTCCGCCTTCGGAAGTCCCTGGCGAGAGTGCTCTCTCCCGCCTGCGACCTCCTTCAGCAGTCAGGAAAATGTCCCTGACCCCATCCGTTTCGATTGCTGCACGAAAGGAGTCCGTTGTTATGTTACGCCGCTCTTCTACTTTCTCTTTTCTATCTACTACTTTCTCTTTTCTATCTTCTACTTTCTCTCCCCTCTCCTCCCGACATTCTGCTCGCGGCCGGCTCGCGCCGCGCCTGTCGTCGTTGGTTCATCTGTTGGTGGTGTGCAGTCTGCTCTTTTCCACGGCGGCTGCTGCTACCCCCCCCCAGATAAATGCCGCTACTAAACCCATGTCCCCTGATCCCAATTTCGATCTCATTTCCGATCCCGATGCGACGCCCGCGCCTGCGCCGGTGCAGTTGACGCTGGCTGCGGCGCCGACGCAGGTCGAGCCGTCCGGGGTGGTCACCTACACCGTGGTCATCACTAACACCCTGGCCGACCGCGCCCTGAGCGGGCTGGTGGTGAGCGATACCCTGCCGCTGGAATTGGCCTACTGGCCGGCCGGGGAGGGGAATTTCAGCTACCTGGAGGCTGAGCGCCGGCTGGAGTGGGCCATCGGCCAACTGGCGGCGGGTGCGACGCTGACCGGCACGTTCCAGGCGCAGGCGCTGGGCGCGGTCAGCGGGCAGGTCATCACCAACACCGCGGCCATCGTGAGCGAGGAGGTGGGCGCGGGGGTGCAGGCCAGTGCGGCGATCACGATCACCGCGGCGCCCTGCCTGGGCGAGGACTGTGCGCCGACGCCCACGGCCGAGCCGCCGACCGCCACGCCGACGGTCGAGCCGCTGCCCTGCCAAGATGAGGAGTGTACACCGACGCCGACGGCCACGGAAGAGCCGCCGACGGTCACGGCGACGCCGACGGTCACACCGCCGCGTTGCCAGGACGAGGAGTGTACGCCGACGCCGACCGCCACGCCGACGGCGACGCCCACGGCCACACCGTCGCCCTGCCAGGATGATGAGGGGTGTACGCCAACGCCGACGGCCACCTGGACGGCGACGCCTGGGCCGGATGAGGTGTGGTTGACGCCGGGCGAGGGCGGGGTGCTGCTCAGTGCGGATGGACGGGTGCAGGTGGAGGCGCGGCCGGGCGCGGTGAGCCAGCGGACCTTGCTGCGCTATCTGCCGCAGCCGCGGGTGGAGGAAACGCCGGCCTGGCTGACGATGCATTTTGGCCTGGAGGCGCAGGACGAGCAGGGCGCGGCCGTGACAGCGTTCGAGAGCCTGGTCAGCCTGACCTATCGCTTCGCACCGGGCGTGGCGCTGACGGAGACGATCCGCCTGTACCGGTGGGAGGGCGCGGCCGAGGCGTGGCAGGCGCTCGACAGCCAGATGGACGTGACTGACCGGCAGTTGACGGCGCGGCTGGACGGGCCTGGGCTGTTTGGCCTGGGTGCGCCGGCGTCGTTGAGCTACGGTGCGCAGCATCTGCCGACGGTGCATGGGTTCGTGACCGACGAGTGGAGCGGCAACAGCAGCCTGGGCTATCCGCTGGCGCTGCCGCCGGGGCCGGGCGGGCTGGGCTTGAATCTGAGCCTGGGCTATGCGAGCGAGGGGGTGAACAGCATCCGCCAGGGGCTGCAGAGCCTCGATGGTGAAAAAGCAGTCACATTCAATCGCCAGGCGAGTTTCGTGGGCTGGGGGTGGTCGTTGAACGGCCTGGGGCAGGTAACGATGGCGCTGGCGCAAGATGGGACGCCGGCCAGGGCATTCCTGGGTTATGCGGGCGGCGGGTTCGAGCTGAAACAGACGACGAGTGGCTGGCAAACGGAGCCGCAGAGCTTCGTGCGCATTGCGCACGTGGGGAACATAGATGGTGGGAGCAAATGGGAGGTGTGGTCGCCAGACGGCGTCAAGTACACGTTTGGCGGTGTCACGGGCAGCAATGCCACCTGGGCCAACGGTTCAGCCTGGATCATCAAGAGCAGTTGCGGAAAATCGGCTCGGGAGATGCATCTGACAGAGGTGTTGGATACACACGGTAATCGTATCGAGATTACCTATGAGACAGAGCCTCGTAGTGTCACCGGCTGCACCGATGAATATGTGTCAGCGATTCGGCCAACGGTCATTCGATACTTTGCCTTCGGTGAACCCCTGGCTACAGTGCGCATCGAGTTTGGTTACAGCGGGCGTGGTGATATAGGTGTACCAGGCAACGTAGGAGGAACTCGCAACCAAGATATCGAGGCACTCTGGAGTGATTATCGGTTGACCGGGATCACGGTCCTGGTGCGCAGCAGCACAAGCGCATTTGCCACCGTGCGCAGTTATGGCCTGGCGCAGGACTACGACTGGTTCAATGCGACCGACAAGCAAGGGATCATGCGGCTGACGAGCATCACGGAGCAGGGCAAGAATGGGGGTGCGCTGCCGGCGTGGACGTTCGGCTATCGGATTGGCGCGGTGGGGACGCCGAGCGATTGGAAGAACCATACGTTGCTGGAGACGGTCAACAATGGGCAGGGCGGGAGTGTCATCTACAGCTACGCGAATGTGCCCAATATCTGGATGCAGGGATGCGGCGGCAATACCAGCCGCTACCGGGTGAGCCAGATGGAGGTGAGCGACGGGATGGGCGGTGTGCAGCGCACGGTGTACGACCATCAGAACCCGTGGGCGTGGATGACGGGAACGGGATGTGACAACTTCGAGTTTGGCGGCTACAGTTTCGTGCGCAGCCAGGTGCAGGACGGGACCGGGGCTGTGTACCGGGTGATGGAGAACAGCTATCATCAGCGCGACGGCAACGCGCTCGATCCGCGCAAGGGCAAAGTCTATCAGCAAGTGACGAAGTCGAGCGCCGGGGCGACCCTGGCGCAGGTGGGGACGTTGTGGAATAGTGTGACGACGAAGGGTACCAACTGGGTGCGCAGCGAAATCGTGACCAACACGCTGGGGACCAGCAGCCAGGCGACGACGTACGAGTACCTGACGACCAGCCAAAACAATGCGCAGTACGGCAATGTGACGGCAGTGCGCACCTACAGTGACACGGTGGGAACGCTGTACCGTTCGCAGGAAACCTTCTACTTCCCGGCCAACACGAGTGGCGGCGTGTACATCGTGAATCGGCCGGCGCAGGTGCTGTTGAAAAATGCGACGGACGCGTGCAAAGGAGAGACGCGCTATTTCTATGACTACCAATCCGCGTACACCAAGAAGCCGATTAGGGGCGATGTGACGAAGGTGCGGGTGGGGCAGACGAGCTGCGGGGGCAGTTGGGCCGACACGAGTTATGTCTATGATGCGTATGGCAACCAGACCAGCGTGAGCGATCCCCTGGGGCGCGCCACGCTGACGGCCTACGACACGATTACGCAAACCTGGCCGATGCTGTACGTGCTGCCGACCGGGGTGACGCAGCCGGTGGTGGGGACGACCAGTTACGCCTGGGACAAGGTGTTGGGACAGGTGACGAGCGTGACGGATCCGAACCTGGCGACGACCAGCTACAGCTACGATCAGTGGGGGCGGCAGACGGCGGTCATCGAACCGGGCGATGATGCAACCAACCCGACGCTGCGCTTGACTTACACCCATTACGCGGGGTCGGGGTCGCCGTACTGGGTGAAGCAGGAGCAGAAGGAGAGCGGGAGTTCTTACCTGGAGAGCCGCACGTTCTACGACGGCATGGGACGGGTGGTGCAGACGCAGGCCGAGGCGGCGGACAGCAGTCAGAGCATCCTCGTCAACACGCAGTATCAGCCGTTGGGGGTGCTGCGAACGAGCGTACCCTACACCTACACCGCGGCGTTGGGCGGGTACCGGGCGCCAGACTGGACGCAACCACAGGCGGCGTATCAGTATGACAGCCTGGGCCGGGTGACGCAGGTGACGCAGGCGGACGGCACGACGGTCAAGAGTTTCTACCAGAATCGGCAGACCGCGGTGCTGGATGCGCTGAACCGGCAGACGATCTCGGAGACCGATGCGGTGGGGCGGCTGTACCGGGTGCAGCAGTACCTGGTCACGGTCAATGGGCAGCCCGACTGGGGTGCGACGGTGTATGCGCACTCCATCTACACCTACACGGTGAGCGACCAGCTCGAGCAGATGACCGGGCCGGATGAGGCATTGACCACGATGACTTACGATCTGTTGGGGCGCAAGACGCGCATGACAGACCCGGACATGGGCATTTGGAGTTACACCTACGATGCGGCCGGGAATCTCACACGACAGACCGACGCGAGAGGTTGCGTCATCACCTTCAGCTACGATGGCCTCAACCGGGTGAAGGGCAAGACCTACAGCGGGTCGAGTGGATGCAGTGCGACGGCGGTGGGTTACACGTATGACAGCGGCACAACCGGCAAGGGGAGACGCACCGGGATGAGCGACAGCTCCGGCAGCGCGAGTTGGACCTACGACGGCCGCGGACGGGTAACGCAGGAGAGCAAGGCCATCAACGGAACGGGCGGCGGAACCTTCGTGACACAGTGGGGATACGACTCGGCGGATCGGCCGCTGTGGATGAAATACCCCGGCGGCAGTGCGAGTCAGATTGGCGAGCAGGTACACTATGCGTACACGACGCAGGGGTTGCTGAACACAGTGCGCAGCAACGGCAGCACCTACTATGTCGGCAAGACGCAGTACAACGAACGCGGGCAGGTGATGGAACGCTGGCTGGGCAGCACGACCGGGGTGGTGAAACAACTGTACGCCTACATTGCAGCCGAGAACTTCCGGCTGGTGAGCCTGAAGGCGGGCACAGGTGCGACCAACGACAACCTGCAGAACATCAGTTACACCTACGATGATGTGGGCAATATCCTGACGATCACGGATGCGGCGGCGTATGGTGGGAGCCAGGCGCAGAAGTTCACATATGATGCGCTGAACCGCTTGAGCACAGCCTGCACGTTGAGCGGCGCCAACTGCGTCACGGCTGACGGCAACTACGGAGCTTACAAACAGCGCAACTATGCCCACAGTAACGCGGGCAACATCACCAATTTCGAGAGCACAGGCACGAACCTCTACTATCAGATTGGCGCACACAAGCATGCTGTGACCCATGTCAGGGGGACGACGGCAGGCTATCAGAAATACTGGTACGATCAGAATGGTAACGCCACCCGGCGCATCAGCGGCAGCCAGGACATCACGTTGACCTACGATGCGGAGAACCGGCTGACTGCGATGTCCGGGGGCGTCACGGCGAGTTACGTGTACGACGGCGACGGCAACCGGGTCAAGGAGACCATCAGCGGCGTCACGCGGGTCTTCGTGGGGAACACTTACGAAATAGACAACGGCACGGTCAAGAAGTATTATTACGCTGGCGCGATGCGGGTGGCCGAGAGCAGCGGCGGTGTGCTCTACTATCTGCTGACGGATCATCTTGGCTCCACCGCGCTGACGCTGGACAGCAGCGGCGCCCGCGTGACCGAGCTACGCTACTATCCCTTTGGTGCGGCGCGTTACAACGCCAACAACCAGGTGACGACCTACCGTTTCACCGGTCAGCGTTGGGATAGCGGCACGGCGTTGTATTTCTACCAGTCCCGCTGGTACGACCCGCTCATCGGGCGATTTCTGGCCGCGGATACGATCGTTCCTCAGCCGCAAAATCCGCAGAATCTGAACCGGTACAGCTACGTCGGGAATCAACCTCTACGCTTCGTAGATCCCAGCGGCCATGCTGGAGTAGATTTCTGGGGCGGTGGTGGCGACGCTGGCGCAGGCATCGGGTTGGTTGTGGCCCTCATCATGACCCAGGCGCAGGGGGCGGTTTACCAATACGGCCCGGTTGCAGCCGAGATCACCTGGTTGTATGGGAATCAAACCATCGCCGCGGGGGATCAGATCAGCCAGGCTGTACAGAATGCCGGTCAGGGCGGCAATACGGCGGGACCGGGTGGGCTGGACCCGAACGATCCTCGCTTCAAACAGGGGACTGAGCAGGCGGCACAAACGCAAGGAAGCGCGGTCACATCGCGCGGATTGAACGTCTTCTCGCGAGCGGCAGAGTTCGGCATCAAGTCCTACAACCAGTTAAGCAAGATGACAAGCGCTACCGGCTTGCGGGCGCATCATCTGATTGAGCAAAGGTTCGCAGAACGTCTGGGACTGAACACCGGAAGGATGTCCAGCATCGCCTTGACGCCGGAGGAGCATCAAGTCTTCACGAATATGTGGCGGGCAGAGATCGGCCACATCGGTGATCGATCAGCACTCACTACGGCAACCGCCACTCTGCAGGATGTCTGGACGGCGGCTCAACGCATATATGCACAGCACCCAGAGCTCCTTGAGGCTGTAAGGCAGGATTTGTTCGGGCAATAACGGAGGATCTAGTGAAAATATGGCATAGAATTACCTTCGGCAAGCATGAAGGGGTGGAACATGTGATTGATAGCTTGGGTGTCAAGATCACGAAGACGCCGGGCTTCGATGGATACTATATAATCACGTTCGAGATCGATGAGACTGACCCACGCTGGCCCCAGATCGCTGAACTAGTCAGAGACAAGCAGGCGCCTGATTTCTACAATACCACCTTCACGCCACAGGAAATCTACGCTGCCGAGTGGATCCGTCTGATGCCGACCTTCGAGCAGGGTTACCCGCAGCCAAAGGAGGGCTGGGAGCTCGCGACCTACGCGCACGAGTGCCCGCAGTGTGGCGCCGGCTACCGCCAGCAGGCGCCGTTTCACCTGGCCAAGGAGCCGCGCTTGGGCAGACACGACTTCATGTCGTTCTACTGGGCCTATACGGTGTTCGTCACGCCCAATGTCCTCGATGTCTTGGCTGCGCAGGGTATCCGCGGCTACGAACGGTGGGATGCGCTCATCCACCGTACCGGTCAGCCGTCGCAAGTTGTTTCCCAGTTGTTCTTTCCCATCGTGGCTGGGCCAGGCCTGGCCGAGGAAGATAAACTGCAGCCGGAAACCTGTGCCCAGTGCGGCCTCACCAAGTACGGCTACCACAAGCGCGGGTACATGCACATCAAGCGCGCCGCGCTGCGTTCGGACGTAGACGTGCAATTGACACACGAATGGATCGGCAGCGGCGGGCACAGCGGTTTCCGGGAGATCCTGATCTCGAACCGTTTGGCGCGGTTGATCCTGGAAAACAACTGGCGCGGTGTCAGTATCAAACCCGTTGAGCTGATCTGACAATCCCCCTGTGGGATTGGTTTGCGAGCGTCCTCCCAGGAGTGCGTGTAATCCTGGGAGGACGGTCATCCGCGCGGCAATTCCCTTCGAGTCCGCCCGACCTGCCAAGCGGCAAGCGACCTTTACCAGCGGTACGAATGCGGGGATCTACCTGTTGGCGACAGCGGCCACGGGTGCGGAACGCGGGAACAGCTACCGGGTGTGGCAGGATGCAACCCATGTCCGTATCTACGAGAACGCCAGCACCAGCTACCTCCTCGTCGCCAGTTTTCCTGTGAGCAATACGGCCGGGCAGACGCACAGCTACCAGGTGATCTACGATCCGTTGACGGGCAAGGTGCAAGTGTGGCGGGACAACGTCTACCTGGGAAGCTGGACTGACACGACACCGCTCCTCAGCGGGAGCTACCTTTCGCTGCGCACCGATGCGTCCAACGTGCTGTTCGACAATTTGGTGGTGTCGGAGGTAGTGAAGTATTACCAGGCGGGGGGTCAGCGGGTGGCGCTGCGCAAGAACGGTGCGGTGAGCTACCTGTTCGGAGATCATCTGGGCAGCACCAGCGTGACGGCGGACGCGACCGGGGTGCGCACGGGGGAGTTGTGGTACAAGCCGTGGGGGGAGAATCGCGGGACGCCCTATCAGACAACGCCGACGCAGCGGCGCTTCACCGGGCAGGTGCTGGACGAGGTGGCGGGCGGGTTGTATTTTTACAATGCGAGATACTACGACCCGGCGCTGGGGCGATTCATCAGCGCGGATACGATCGTGCCTAGTCCCCAAAATCCGCAAAATCTCAACAGATACAGCTACGTCGGGAACCAACCGACCGCCTATGTTGACCCAACAGGACACGCACACTGCGTGGACACAGATTGTGCAGTCACCTGGCATCCCACCAAACATCGCTATATGATCAGCCCTGGCGCGCCTGGTGTTCGCAGTGTTGCCCAGAGCATTGTCGCTGACTTGGGCGGGGTCAACGATCTCGAAGCAATGGCTGTGATTTCTGACGTGGCGGCTGGCCTCTATCGAACTTGGGACCGTTTCATGCCTGAAATGGGCAAGATATTCACGGGATCGCCCGCTTACGGAACCTTCGGCCTGATAGCGCCAGCTCTCTCAACCATGCTCGGATTGGGGGGCGGCGGCTGTGCCGGCGTCGGTCGAGAACCGCACGATTGCCCAAGCAACACAGTCTACTTTCACGATACTGGCTTCCATTCGAACTTTCAAGATTATCACAACCAACCGTATCATATGTGGGGGTACATCGCCCAAACGGCGACACCCGGAGATATCATCAGTTTCGAACTGAACTTCATCCTATCTCAGTGGGGCAATCTCATACACGAGCAAGTACAAAGCAAGCTCAACTTGGATAGCGGATGGGGCACCAGTTGGCAGGACTGGGTTCTTTCAGAGGCTGGGGTATTGATCGGTTACAAGATTACTTATAATCTGATTACATCCCCTGCGGAGTTGGGTGACACACTCAGACGAGATCTCGGCCCACTTGGTCCTGGCAGCCGTGGTAGGCTTCAGCAACTGGAATCGAACTACGGGAAACTACGAGGTTCACCATGAACAAACAGATTGCTACGGGCCAAACCAGGATGAACGGTATGAGCAGGCGTTTCTTCATTGCCAATCTGGCCTTGTTGCTGGCGATCTCATGCGGATGCACCCTACCGATTTCGATCGCCAGGTTGCGGATGCCAGACTTGTCGAAATACACCACGCCCCTGGACTCGGAAACGATCCAGGATATCTGCATGAACTTCGAGATCAAGGACAACCGTTTGTGCATACAAGATCGGCCCGTGTATGCTCCTGATTTCTTCCCGATTATCCTTTCGACATTCGAACGCGGGGTATCCACGCGTGATGATGTCAAAGCCAAACTAGGGCGTTATGAGTATGGATGTGAACCACCCACTTATGAGCCAAGTTCGGAACTGACCTATTATCGTTGCGCCTACGATCTTAACGGTGATCGAGTATTTTTTGTGGGGATTTGGTACCTGGATAACGATGTTGTCTGGCGCATGACCGGCACAATAGGTGATGATTAGTGATCGCTACGCTTACAGCGAGGTGCGCCCTCATCATACATCACGCTGGTCTGTAGTGCAGAAAACCGGCTGACTGCGATGACCGGGGGCGTCACGGCCAGCTATGTGTACGACGGCGACGGCAACCGGGTCAAGGAGACCATCGGCCCGGTTTTCGGCCACGAATTGCACGAATTGACACGAAAAGACCCTGGAATTCGTGCAAATTAGTGAAATTCGTGGCAGAGAAAGCAAGGCGGATTCTTGCCACGAATTGCACGAATTGACACGAAAGGCCCCTGGAATTCGTGCAAATTAGTGAAATTCGTGGCAGAGAAAGCTGGGCGGATCTTTGCCACGAATTGACACGAAAAGGCCCTGAAATTCGTGCAAATTAGTGTAATTCGTGGCTGATTCCGTCCTGCAACGGCAACATGACCGGGCGCACGGTGGGCGGCGTGGCCTACACCCTGGTCTACGATGCGGAGAACCGCGTGCAGCAGGTGAAGCAGGGAAGCACGGTGCTGGCCAGCTACACTTACGATGCGGACGGCAACCGGGCGAAGGCGGTGATGGGGAGCAGCACGACGGTGTACGTGGGGGCCTACTACGAGAAGACGACGAGCGGCAGCAGCACGACGATCACGAAGTATTACCAGGCGGGCGGTCAGCGGGTGGCGCTGCGGGTCAACGGGGTGGTGCGCTGGCTGGCGACCGATGCGTCTTTTGCGTTAGCGGGATTTGCTCACACAAAGACACGAAGACACAAAGGTGTTCATCTGCGTCTTTGTGTCTTCGTGTGAGTCAAGAAATTTTCACACGAAGCCACGAAGGCGTTTGTCTGTGTCTTCGTGGCTTGCGTCTTCGTGTGAGTTACGAATCGGTTTTCTCGGACGACTCTGCCGCGGGCGGCAACGGCCGCGGGGTGCGGCTGGTGCGGCGGCGCAGCGCTCGGATCGCCAGCGCCAGCAGGACGAACGGCAGGGCCATCAGGATCAGCACGGGCAGCACGTAGATGATCAGCCAGATCACAGCTTCCACCAGGGCTTGCAGGGTCCTGATCAGGCGTGCCGAGGCTTGGCGGAGGGTGACAAGCGGCCGCCAGCCTTCCTCGATCACCGGTGCGTCCAGGGCATCGGGAATCAGCTCGACCTGGATCGTCGCCAGGGAGGTGAGGTTGGACAGAAACTGCATGCGCCCCTTGATCTGCTCGATCTCACCCCGAATCTGCGTGAGCTTCTCGTAAACTTCCAGAATATCGCTTGTCTTGGCGCCGGGCCGCTGGCGCACTTCGGTCAACAGGGCCAACAGCTCGACCTCGGTCGCCTCCAGGTTGCGCAGACGGCTGCCCAGGTCGGTGAACTCCTGGGTCACATCTTCACCAGACAGGCTGTCGCGCAACACGCGCACGGCCATGCCTTTGACCTGATCGAGGAAAGTGGGCAGGTTTTGACCAGGAACCCGCACAGTCAGCGTGCCGCGTAGTTGCTCGCCATCACGGAACAGGTTGGAGTCGGCGATATAGCCCCCCGCGTTCAGCGCCAATGTGCGGATCGCTGTGGCCGTGGCCTCGGTGTCCTTGATCACCATGCTAATCTCAGCACGCTGGATGATCATACGATTTTCCAGGGCTGGCGACATTCCAGCAGCATCACCAGCGGCCACTGCTTCCGTGGCTGCCACCTGCCTCGGCGCTCCGTCTGCGAACTGCTCATTGGGCGAGGACGCCGGGGCCGCGCCTCCGCACGCCACCCAACCCAGGGCCACCACGAGTAACAAAATGCTTGTCAATACTTTGCGTGACATCGTCGAACCTCTCTTTCTTCGCTATCGCACTTCGCTTGCAGATC
Source organism: Candidatus Amarolinea dominans (assembly GCF_016704685.1). Lineage (NCBI taxonomy): Bacteria > Bacillati > Chloroflexota > Caldilineae > Caldilineales > Candidatus Amarolineaceae > Candidatus Amarolinea > Candidatus Amarolinea dominans. The sequence continues at coordinate 15,203 of NZ_JADIZS010000044.1, read as the reverse complement.
CATCGCGCCGGCCGCAACAGCCAGGCTCACTGCTTGTGCCCAGGGCAACGGCGGCGCATCATCATCGTATCATTGAATAGGCAATCGCTTAATGTGGACGGCCCGCAAAAAAGAATTGTTCCAGGCGCCGGCGATTGAAATCGCTGCAACTACCAGCCAAACGAGAGGCGATTGATGAGGCGTTCCGGCAGTCCGGCGGCCAACATGCGATGCTGCGTTTCTTCGATCGGATATTCAACCCGCACGTAGGTCCACAGCCGGGTCTCGGTGTCCAACAGGGCGTAACTGGCGCGCGGATCATGGTCACGCGGCTGGCCCACACTGCCCGGATTGACAATCAGACGCACCTGGTCGAACGCCAGGGTGACGTCGGGCGGGCCAGGGGTCAGGCGATGCTGCAGGCAACGCCCGAAGGTCTGCCCATCGCGCCGATCGACGCGATAGCTGAACATAGTCGGCACGTGGGTGTGGCCTACCAGGCAGCAGCGAAAATCGGGCATTTCTTCGAAGTTCTCACGCGCAATGCGCGGCGACAGGACGTATTCCCACACCGGATCACGGGGGCTGCCATGCACCAGCATGAACGGCCCGCGCTGCACCGCCTGCCCAGGGAGGGTGTCCAGGTAGGCGCGTGTTTCGTCGGTCAACTGCGCGCGTGTCCACAGCACGGCCTTCTGCGCCTCGGGATTGAAATCTTCGACGTTGATCTCTTTGCCCAGCACGGCGTAGTCATGATTGCCGGCCAGGCGCACCGTCAACTGTGGTTCCAACGCAGCCAGGCGTTCGATGCAGGCGTTGGGGTCCGGCCCGTAGCCCACCACGTCACCCAGGCACCAAATTTCGTCGTAGCCGCGGCCCTGTGCATCCTTGAGAACCGTCTCCAACGCGGCCAGGTTACCGTGAATATCAGAAATGACTAAAACCTTCATACTGTTTGCGCTTTTCTCACCGCTTGCCTCACTGTGGCGGGCGGCGCCCCATTCTGTGTCTGAATTTGTCCCGCGCTTGCATTAGACCTTTTCGGGAATAAGCCAGGTTGTAGTCCGACGCCGTTCTTCCCGATCAGGTCTATTATACCCAGGTCACGCCAGATTACCAATGCACTGCGGGCTGTGCTACAATCGCCCTCATCAAGCACTTGTTTCGACCGGAGTTTGCCTTGTCTGACGAATCGCTCACCGTTGCAACCCACACGTGGATCAGCCACAGCCCGGCCGCGACCTTTGCCCTGGGCCAACAGATAGGACGCCTGGCGCAGCCGGGCGATGTGCTGGCGCTCAGCGGCGACCTGGGGGCCGGCAAAACCGCCCTGGTGCAGGGCATCGGCGCCGGCCTGGGCATTGCCGACCAGATCACCAGCCCCACCTTCACCCTCGTGGGCGAATATGACGGCCGTCTGCATCTCTACCATGTGGATGTCTACCGCCTGGTCGCCGCGCCGGCCGAAGCACTGGCCTTTGGCCTGGATGACTTGCTGGGCGCTGACGGGCTGACCGTGATCGAATGGGCCAACCTGGTCGCCACCCTGCTGCCGGCCGATCGCCTGGAGGTGCAGCTCACCTGGCTGGATGACCTGACGCGGCGCCTGGTCTTCACCGCCCACGGCGCCCGGCACGCCGCGCTGCTGCATGACCTGGCCGCGGAGATGACCCCATGACTACACCCCTGCTGCTGGCGCTCGATACCTGCACCGACCTGGCCAGTATTGCCCTGTATGACGGGGAACAGGTGCTGAGCGAAATGACGTGGCACTCCAACCGGCGTCATACCGTGGAACTGCTACCCCAGGTTGTCGCCATGCTCACGCAGGCCGGCCTGACCGCCGCCGACGTGCGCGGGGTTGCGGTGGCAATTGGCCCTGGCTCCTTCACCGGCACACGGGTGGCCCTGGCGCTGGCCAAAGGGATGGCAACCGCCAACGACCTGCCGTTGTTTGGCATCGCCACGCTCGACGCCATTGCCTATGCACACCATGCCCAGGCATGGCCGGTGACCGCCCTGGTGCAGGCCGGCCGCGGTCGCGTCTGTTGGGGGCACTACATCCAGGCTGCCCGACCGGGCGCGTGGCAGCAGGTCAGCCCCTTTGCCATCAGCAGCATCGAAGCCGTGGCCGCAGCCATCCACGCGCCCACCCTTTTTGCCGGCGATCTGCTGGCCAGCACGCGCGCCGTCCTGACTGCACAACTGGGCGCGCACGCGCACTTCGCCTCACCCGCGCTGACCGTGCGGCGGGCCAGTCTCCTGGCCGAACTGGCCTGGCTGCGCGCTTCCTGGCCGGCGCCACCGATGACATCACCACCCTGGCGCCCATCTACTTGCACGATCTGCCTGCAGGCCCCGGCGCATGACATCACCTGACGCCCTGTTCCCCGTCGTTGCCATGCAACTGAGCGATCTCGATGCGATCATGGAGATCGAGCCGATCCTGTTCACTGGCGATCCGTGGCCGCGCAGCATGTACGAGCATGAGATCGTGCGCAACGAGCTGTCATTCTACCGGGTGATTCATGGTCAGGCGCCGGCGCAGCCGCCTGTCCTGGCCTATGCCGGTGTGTGGATGCTCTACGATACCGCGCATGTATCCACCATCGGCACGCATCCGGCCTGGCAGCGCCGCGGCCTGAGCACCTGGCTGCTGCTGCACCTCATCGAAGAGTCGCTGCGTCGCGGCGCTGTCGAAATGACATTAGAAGTGCGCAAGTCCAATCTGGCTGCCCAGGCCCTCTACCATCACTTCGGCTTCGAGAAGGTGGGGCGGCGCCGGCGCTACTACCGCGATACCGGCGAGGACGCCCTGCTGATGACCCTGACCGCGCTCGATGCGGACGCCGTGCGCCAGGCGCTGACGGACATCCGCCAGCGCAGCATCGCCCATCTGCGTCGTCAGATGGGCGTTGACGACTGACGCCGCGCCTTCAGGGCTGTCACCGCACGCTCCGGCACATAGACACTGCCCAACTCCGCGCGGTCGGCACGCGGACCGTGGAAATCGGTGCCGCCGGTGGCCACCAGGCCGTAGCGCTGCGCCGCGGCCAGAAGCTGCTGCACCTGGCCCTGGGTATAATTGGGATAGTAGCACTCCAGCCCCACCAGCCCAGCTGCGATCATGTCTGGCAGCGTCTGCTCCAGGTTCACCTCCACGATCGGATCGCCGGTGAAACGGGCAATGATCGGATGCGCCAGCACCGGCAGCCCGCCCACGCGCTTGATCGTCTGCACGGCTTCCACCGGCGTGAAGCGCATGCGCTCCACATAGGCCGGGCCGTCGCGGCCGATGTAAAGGGTAAACGCCTCATTCATGGAGTTGACATGTCCGGCTTCTAACAGGGCGCGGGCAATGTGCGGCCGGCCGATGGGCGCATCGCCGGCAATCTCCTGCACGCGCTGCCAGGAGATGGGCACACCCAGCGCGCTCAGCCGCCGCGTGATTTCCTCGCCGCGGCGCTCGCGGCCCGCGCGCAACCGGCGCAGCTCGGCCTGAAACGGCGCGTCGGTGACATCAATGAAATAGCCCAACACATGAATCTCACCGCCAGGCACATCGGTATTGATCTCGATCCCCGGCAGCACTTCGATGCCGGCCGCCGCGCCGGCCGTCAGGGCTTCGGCCACGCCATCGGTGGTGTCGTGATCGGTCACGGCAATCGTCTTCAAGCCAAATTCCAACGCACGCGCCACCAGTTGGCTGGGGGTCAGCGTGCCGTCGGAGGCCGTGGTGTGACAATGCAGGTCAACATAGTTCATTTTCGTAACATCTCCGTAACACTGAGTTGATCCGGCTCTCAGGCCAATTCGAACCAAACAGCCTGGCCGGGCTGCAAAACCAGGCGCAGGCGCTGCTCGGCATCAAGCGGATAGGCCGCGCCGTCCAGTTGATCCACCAGGACAGCGGGCACGCCGGGTAGCGTCAGCTCGACCGCCTGGGGATTGAAGTAGTCGCTGTTTGCCAGCACGATGAGGCGCGGCGTATGCTGCCGCGTCGAGCGCAGGATGGCAAAGACGACAGGGTTGGCAGGCAACTGGCCGAAGGCGAAAGTGTCCGGGTCGAGATCTGCGATGACAGGCGCCAGGCGGGCGCGGGTCAACAGAACCTGGCGCATCCAGGCTGCCAGGTGAGTCGCATGGCCGGCCGCGGCCGGCGCCGGGTTTTCCCAGGGGTAGGCGGCTGCGCTGAAAAGGGCCAGCGTTGACGCGGGATAGCGCGCCTGTTCGGCGGGTGAGAAGCCGATGCCCGTGTTGAGCGGTTCGGTGGCGCCCAGCTCGAAGCCGCCATGCAGCACCGGCATGGCCGGCAAGGCGGCGCAGATCGCCCAGGCAAAGCGGACATAGGCCAGGCCGCCAGGGCGTTTGGCCGCGCGCATCGTGTCATGCGTCTCCGGCGTCGCGAAGAAGGGGAGTGGGACGCCGGTCTGCGCCATCTGCGCCAGGAAGTGCGCGGCGCTGAGCTGGTCGTGCAGACTGGTGGGAAAGCTGCCCAGGGTGGCGTTGTAGCCCTCGGCCAGGCTGTTGAGCGGCGAACCGAAGTTTTCATCCCAGAAGGCAAAATCGGGCTTGATGGTCCGCGCCGCGGCCACCATGGCGGCCTTCAGCGCGCTGGGCAGGGCATGACCCATGTCAATCATGACGCCGTCAATGTCGAACGTATCCTGATAATGCGGGATGATGCCGACGATGCGCTGCCACAGCGGCAGCACCGCTTGCTCCGGCCGGGCCAGGCGGCTGTCGTACAGGCGGACCGCGTTGTAGGCGATGTAGTTGAAATCGGGATGATCGTAGAGGCGCAGGTAGGTCACATCGGTCCAGGGTGGCTGCATGTCGCCCGGCCAGTCTGAAAAGGCGCTGGGCACGCGCACGATGCGGCCATCGGCCAGGCGCCCAAACCAACGGCCATCAATCATTTCGATCTGATCGGGTGCGGGCGGCGGGGTGAAAAAGGCCTGGTGCGGGGCCGGCGGCGGCGGCAGGCGGTCGAAGCGGCCCTCGTTCGCCTCGGCGAAGATGAAAGCGAGTTCCTCCGGTGAAAAGATGGGCGCGCCATAGGCAAGGGTCGCGTCGGCGGGCGACATACCAGGCTGGCGGGCAGGCACGCGGTCGTCAATCCAGTAGAACCACTCCGGATGCTCGGCCACCCAGTCGGCGTCGCGCGCGGCCGTGCGAAAGACGAATTCGAGCACCACGCGCATGCCCAGGTGGTGCGCCGCTTCCACGAACGCCTTGAATTCCGTCTCGACGCCTAAATCGAGCCGCGGTTCGCCCAGGTTATCGTCCAGACGGTAGGGGTTGCGGATGGCATAGGGTGAACCAAGATTGCCCTTGTGGCCGTCCTTGCCCACGGCGGTGACCGGCAGCAGATAGACGGTGTTGATGCCCAGCCAGCGCAGCCAGGGCAGGAGGGCGATGCACTTGAGGAAGGTGCCGGTCTCGCGCCAGCCCTGGCTGTTGAGCGGCAGGGCCAGCGTACCATCGCCATCATGATCGAAGGCGGCTGCGGCACGGGGAAACAGGTTGTAGGCGACCGCGTTCTGGCTCCAACCGCCCCCGGCCGGGCCAACAACCAGCGGCTGCGCAGGCTGTTGCGCAATGGCCTCGATCGTGTCCAGGAAAAAACGCAGGGGGTTGACCTGGCGCCGCGTGGCCGGCCCGGCGGGGTCGAGCCACAGGCCGGGCACGGCATAGGCAGCGGCCTGATCGCCTTGCCCAAATAACAGTTCGCCTAGCCGTTGATGGACCTGGGCCAGGGCAGGTAGTGTAGCATCAGGTAAGGTTGACATCATGCTTTCATCGAATCATTGAATCATCGAATCGAATGGTCAGTTCTGGGGCGCAACATTGTACCATCGAGATGCAGGATTCAACCAAAACGGCAAGCCCGCGCTGCGGCGGCGCGCTTCTCGAAACTTGCGGTCGCCCTCGCTGTCGGCCTCACGCGGCCGGTTGGCGCCGCAGCAAGACGGGGCCAAGGCGGTCAAGGAGCCAGCCGAACAGCGGCTCAACCCACTGCACCATGCCCCACCAGGCAGGGATATACACCACGCGTCGCGGATGGCGCAAGGTGGCGATCACGCGCTGCGCAACTTTCTCTGGAGTCACGGCCGCCAGGCGTTCTCCAGGGATGCGTCGGCCTGCCGGTTGGTGAGCCGCGCGGTCGTAGAACTCCGTCTGCACACGGCCGAGGCGCATCAGGCTGACATGCACGGCCGTGCCGCGTAGCTCGCGGTGGAGCGCCGTAGAAAAGCTATCCACGAAAGATTTGGTGGCGCTGTAGAGGGCTGCGCCCTGTTCGGGCAGGTTCCCGGCGATCGAGCCCATGTTGATGATATGTCCTGCACCGCGGGTTTGCATGTCATGCAACACCAGCAGCGTCAGGTGCGTCAGCGCCGTCATATTGGTCTGGATCATCGCCCGCGCCACGGGCCAGGGCATATCAGCGCCATAGCCATACCAGCCAAAACCGGCGCTGTTCACCAGGACATCCACGGGGCCGGCAACGGCGGTTGCCTCATGCAATACCCGCAGCCGCTCCAGTTCATCGGTCAGGTCGGCGGCGATCATCCAGGCTTCACCGCCGTCGCGACGGATCTCGTCCACCAGCCGCTCCAGCCGATCGCCGCCGCGCCGCGCGACCAGGACAACTTTCAGCCCCGCGCGCGCAAGCTGGCGGGCCGAGGCCGCGCCGATGCCGCTTGAAGCGCCTGTCACCAACGCAACCTGGCCGTGACACGCCAGGCGGACGGTTGTCTGGCGTTGCCAATGAGGCGAGCGCTTGAGCAACGCACGGCGTACCAGCGGACGGAAGAGACGGACGAAATGCCGGCGGACGCCGAGCAAGTGGGACAGATCGCGCACATAATCATCGAGGTCACGCGTCTGAAAGCGCAGCAGGCGCTGACTCTCCGCGGTGTCCAGCCAATCGGTGCCGAACGGCGCGGTCGCAAAGGCTTCTGGGGGTAGCTGGCCCGCACCCATCGCGTCCAGGATCGGTTGGATCATGCCCTGGTAGGTAAACTGACAGCGTGGCCCGCCGCCGATGAGCAGGGTTTTGCCCCAGATGTCGTCGCTGCTCACGGCGTTCGCCAGCGCCAGCCCCACGTCGCGCGTGTGAATGTACTCGATGCGGTTGTTCAACGGTACATCGAACATGCCCGGGTCGAGCTTGAGGGCCAGGGGCAGGGTGGCGGCCAGGCGTAAGATGGCCCATGACAAGCCCGACGCCCGGATCATCTCCTCGCAGGCGACCTTGTGGCATGCGTAGTGCTCGAAAGGCTGCACGGGGTCGGTCACCGTGCGCGGGGGCGGCAGATGCTGGGTGCGGCCGTAGACGTGGAGCGAGGAGGTGAAGACCAATTTTGGGGGATGGGGCTGCGCTTGCAACGCTTCGATCAGGTTGCGCGTGCCACCGACGTTGACGGCTTCAGCCCAATCGGGCCGCAGCTCTGATTCGATACCGGTGTGTGACATTTTGGGGATGATGAACGCGACATGGAGCACTGCATCCACGCCGGTTGCGGCGGCCGCGACGTTCTGGCGATGGCGCAGATCGCCCCACAGCACTTCGACGCGTCCGGCTGCGATGTGGTGGCGGTAACGCCGCACGGTTCGCCGGTTGGTGGTTGTCTCCAGATCAAAGCAACGGACCGTGTGTCCCTGGCGCAGCAATTCGTCGAGCGTGCTGATGCCCACGTTGCCGAAAGCGCCGGTAAGTAAAACCTTCATCCCAGTGTCTCCTTCGGTGTGTCTGTCAAATGACGGGAAGTGAGGGCTGGCGGTCTGCGTCTTGCCAGGCCGCGCCCCAGAAACCCAGAACGGTCCAGGTGAGCAGGCGGCCCTGGGTGGCCTGGAAGGGGTAAAAATCAAAGAGGCCGATCACGATCAGGGCCAGCAGCGCGGCCGTGAGGCCCAGGAGGGAGGCCGGCGGGGTGCGCTGTTTGATCCAGGCCGCCAACGGGGCCAGCATGAGCCACAGCCAGAGCAGTCCGCCCAGGGGGCCGAGTTCAACCAGGGCCAGGAGAGGCGCCATATGCACCGGCTGCGGCGCGTAGGCGCCGAGGAGATCTTGATTGCCAACCAGCGTCAGGCGGGTGAACTGCGCCAGACCGATGCCGGGCCAGGGCGCGGTGGTCAGGCGGCGCCAGGCAATGGCCAGCGTGGCGCCACGCTCAGCGATGGAACGCACCTCGGCGCCGGCGCCGGTCAAGCCCAGGCGGCTGGCGAGGATGGGCCAGGTGACGATGCCAAAAACGAGACCGAGGCCAAGCAGGGGCAGGACGATGCGGCGCACGAAACGGCGACGCCTGGCCGGCGGCTGCCCCCACAGGGCACGGCCGCCAATCAGCAGGACGCCCAGCGCAACGCCGATCCAGGTGGCGCGGGAAAAGGTGACGGCCAGCCCGGCCGCGGTCAATGCCAGCCCTGCGTACCAGGCCCAGCGCAGGCGCACGTTGCTTGTGCTGACCGTGGCCAACGCCCACAGGAAGGCCACCGCCAGACAGCCGGCCAGGATGTTCGGGTGCTGAGTCAGGCCATAGGGGCGCAGCCAGCGCACCCCGGCGGCGTAGATCACACTGACGCCTGGCATTTGCTGGCTGAGCGGCACTTCGCCCACGAAGCTCAGCCCAACGGCGTGCTGGACAGCGGCCTGCGCCAGCGCGATGATCGCCTGCAGCGAGCTGCCTGCCAGTAACAGTGCCGGCGCGGCGCGGCGCAGCCAGGGTGAGCCGGCAATCACCAGCGCCCACAGCGTCACCAGGCTGAGGCGCGCCGATTGGTAAAGCGCGAGGTCACGATCGGCAGAGACGGGAACCAGGGCGAAGGCCAGGAGCGGCAAGGCCAGCAGCGGCCACAGCATCCAGCCCGGCAGCGCAGACAGATCAGGCTTGGTCAACAGCCAGGCCATCACCGCGACCAGCAGCAGGGCATCGGTGGCGTAGAGCGAGAAATCGGTCAGTTCGTGGAACAGAATTCCTTCGAACGGGCGGCGCACCACGATCCAATGCCACCACCAGGGCAGCATCAACAGCACCAGGGCGCCAACGCCGTTGCGCACGGAAAGGAGAAGGTTGCGAATGGACAAGATGACCTCACACGCAGGGTGCGGCGGTTGCCGCGTGGCGTAGAATGAGAAATCAAGGCAACGCGATTTTATACTGCAGGCGGGCACGAATTGCGCCTGTTTCCGTAGGCGGAAGGGTGAAGTCTATTCCCGCTTGCAGTATATCACACTGGCGGCAGATCGGGAACTCGCAGCAGAAATGAAAATGATCCCCGCGCTTGGCAAGTCGGGCAATTGTGACTATAATCGTTGATATGCGCAGACGATGGTTCGCCCTGGAAGATGAGAGCCAAAAAACTCCTGGCTGGACGCCTGTTGGCAGCCGTTGGGCGTCTGTCCCCGCGATGACAGCCTGGTTGGCTGCGGCCGGCCGGCGTCTGGTGATGGCTGGCCTGGCGCTTGCCGTGCTCAGCGCATGTCAACAGGCAACGCCCGCGCCTCCAGGCCCGGCCGGCGCGGGCGTCACAGCCCCTGCCACCGAGGTTGTGCCCAGCGCAACACCCGCGCCGCCCACAGCGACGCCCGCCCCGCCCACAGCAACGCCCGCGCCGCCCACGGAGACGCCCATTCCGCCCACGGCGACGCCCATTCCGCCCACGGCGACGCCCGTCCCGCCCCCGGTCACGCCTGCCCCGCCCGCGCCGGCGGCGACGGTCAGCGTGTACGAGCGGCAGATCACGTTCGGCGCCTATCCCTACGCGGCGTTTCAGCGCAAAGTGACCGACCCCCTGTTCAACTGGACGTGGCCCATGCTGGACCGGGCGGCCTACGCGGCGACCGCGCCACAGCCAACCCCGCAGACCTGGCGCGAGATCGTGCTGGAAAATGAGTTCCTGCGCCTGGGTGTGCTGCCCGATTTGGGCGGCCGGCTGATCGAATGTTTCTACAAGCCCACGCAGCACCAGGTTTTCTATCGCAATCCGGTGCTCAAGCCATCGCCCTGGGGGCCGCCTGGCCGCGATGGGTTGGAGGCTGGCTGGCTGGCGGCCGGCGGCGTCGAATGGGGCCTGCCGGTGGAAGAGCATGGCTACGCGTGGGGCAGCCCGTGGGGCTTCGACACCCCGCAGCCCAGCCCGGATGAGGCGACGATCACCATCTTTCAGGAGTCGCAGGGCCGTTTGCAGATCAGCGTGGACATCACGCTACGCGCGGGCGAGGCGGCGTTTTCCGTGCGCACCCGGTTGACCAACCCAACCGACCAGCCGGTGACGTTCAAGTATTGGGTGAACGCGATGCTGGCTCCTGGGGGGGGCAATCGCCCTGGCCCTGAACTGCGCCTGATTCTGCCCGCCTCCGAGGTGACAGTGCATTCGACCGGCGATACGTCCCTGCCCGCCGCGGATCAGGCCATGACCTGGCCCGTTTACCAGGGACGCGATCTGAGCCGCCTGGGCAATTGGCGCCAGTACCTGGGATTTTTTGCCAGGCCCGCGGCCGGCGCCAGCTTTGCCGGCGTCTACGACCTGGCCGCGGACGAGGGGCTGGTGCGCGTCTTCCCGGCCGATGTCATGCGCGGGGTCAAGTTCTTCGGCCTGGGGTGGAGCGATCCGCTGCCTGCCAGCCTTTACACCGATGACGGTTCCGGCTACCTGGAAATGCACGGCGGCCTGGCGCCGACCTTTGCCGACAGCGTCAGCCTGCGCGCCGGGGAGACCCTCTACTGGGAGGAGACCTGGTTCCCGGTGGCCGGCATTGGCACGTTCGTGTACGCCAACCAGGACGGCGCCGTCAATCTGCGGGCCACGGCGCAGGGTTTGCAGGTGGCGTTCTTTCCGGTGCGTCATTTGCGCGGCACGCTGACTGTATCGGTGGCCGGCGCGGCCATTGCCAGCCAGCCGGTGACGCTCAGCCCGGCGCAACCGTTCGATCAGGTGATCGCGGCGCCGGGAGATGTGCCGGCCCGCGCCGTGGTGTCCGTCCAACTGCTGGACGCCGACGGCGCGGCTATTCTTCAATTCGAGCAGGAGATGACACTGCGGTGACATCGCTCAAGAGAGATTCCAAGACCGATCCTCGCCCGGCCACGCTGGCGCCGGGTACAGCGAACCCAGTGCAGCCCCTGACGCCAGGGCCGAACGGACAGCACCCGGCGCCGCTGCCGGTGACACGTCCGCGGACACGCCTGGTCGCGCGCCGCTGGCGCGGACCGGGTTGGCGTTGGCTCACCGTGTACAGCCTGGTGCTGATTTTGGGCCTGGTCGGCGTGCTGCTGGCCGGCATAGGTGGCGTGCGCGAGGGGCTGGAGCAGCGCGCGGCGATCCAGGCCACGGCGGTGACCAATCATTACCAGCGCGGGCTGGCGCATGCGCAGGCGGGCGAGAGTGCGCTGGCGCTGGCTGAATTCGAGATGGTGCTGCGCCTGCGCCCCGATCATCTGGAGGCGCGGGCGGCCATGCTGCGCGTGATGGCAACCACGGCCACGCCGCAGCCGACTTCACCACCGGCGCCGACCCCCACGCCGCCGCCGGTGAGCACGCCGTACACCCTGGATGTCCTGCTCGGTGAAGCGCAGTCATTGTACGATCAAAAGGAATGGACACAGGCCGCTGAACGCCTGGAACGGATCCGGGCCACGGATGCCGCCTATGAAACCGACACCGTGACGAACCTGCTGTACAAAATTTACTACAACACCGGTTCTGACCTGATTGCGGCGGGCCGGCTGGAAGAGGGAATCCGCCAGATCGAACGGGCGCTGGCGTTGCGGCCGGACGACAAGGCCGCCCTGGAGCAAATACAGTTGGCCACGGCCTACCTGCAGGCTATGGGCTATTGGCAGGCCAACTGGCAAAAGGCGGTCAGCGCTTTCGCTGAGCTGTACAAACAGCGGCCCAATTACCTGGATGTGGAAGTCCGCCTGGCCAACGCGGCCATTGCCTACGGCGATGCGATGGCTCAGCGTGGCGCCTGGTGCGACGCGGTGACCCAGTACGCCATCGCCCTGCAAGTGCGACCCAGCGCGGCCCTGCGCGCCACGCGCGACGCGGCCAACAGCCAGTGTAGCAGTCAAGCCAGCACCGCGGCCACGCCTACCGGCGCGGCCAACACAGACGCGACGCCGCCCGCCCCTGCCGGCGCCGCGCCGGGAACGCCGGCCGGCGCCCTGGCCGCCGGACGCATCTATTTTTCGACCTGGGACAGCGAGCGCAACAACTTCGTGCTCTACCGCGTGACGGCCGCGCCGGGCGCGAAGCCGGAAGCGCTGCTCACGAACGTGCGCCAGCCACGCGCCGCGCCGGGGGGTACCCGCCTGGCGGTGCGCAATGCCAGCGGTAGCGAAATTGGGCTGGCCACCATCACTGCCACGGGCGAAACGCTGCGCCGCGTGACCACCTTTGCCGAAGATGGGATTGCCACCTGGTCGCCCGACGGCCTGGAATGGGTCTTCGCCTCCAACCGTGAGGGTGACCGGCGCTGGCGCCTCTACCATGCCTGGGCCGAAGGCACCGAAGCGACGGAGTACATCGTTTTTGGCCGCAGCCCGGCCTGGTACCCCGGCAAGAACATCGCCTATGACGGCTGTGACGACGAGGGCAACCGCTGTGGCTTGTGGCAAATGACCCCGGATCGCGGCCAGCGCACGCCGCTGACCGACGTGGCCGGCGACACCTCCCCGGCCTGGGCGCCCGGCGGCAGCCGCCTGGCCTTCATGTCCAGCCAACGCAGCGGCAACTGGGACATCTTCGTGCGCAACATGGGGACCGGCAAGATCAGCGCGGTGGCCGCCAGCCCGGGCATCGAAGGGCTGCCCACCTGGTCGCCTGACGGTGCGTGGATCGCGTTCATCTCCAATCGCGAGGGAAGTTGGGGTCTCTACATCACGCAGCCAGGCGCCGCGCCCGTGCGCCTGCTGACCCTGCCCGGCACCCTGCCAGACTGGATGGATGAGCAGATTACCTGGGGGCCGTGATTTGCATTCACCATTGACGCCTGTGCGTTTGCTTGCTGTCCATTTTTGCAGTATACTAAGCGCCTGTTCGGGGCGTAGCGCAGTTGGCAGCGCACAGCGTTTGGGACGCTGGGGTCGGAGGTTCAAATCCTCTCGCCCCGACTGCTTGCGGGTGTAGTTTAGTGGTAGAACACCAGCCTTCCAAGTTGGCTGTGAGGGTCCGATTCCCTCCACCCGCTCTCGATACGGAGAGCCACGGGTCCCTAGCTCAGCGGTTAGAGCGGCCGGCTCATAACCGGTTGGTCCTCAGTTCGAATCTGGGGGGACCCATCCATTGACAAGGACGAACGACCCATGGGGTCGTCGTCCTTTTTTTGTGCCAGCCCGCCGAAACCCAAACCCAGCTGCCAGCCCTGAAATTGACAGGCCCACCGTCCTATTTTATACTCCGCGTGGCGGGCCGATCCCCGCCGGAGGTAACGATGACCCACTCTGTCGCTCAATCCACCACGCTGACCTGCCCGGCCTGCCGGCGACCCTTTCCCGCCGAGGTCTGGCTGATCGTTGACACGGCCGAGCGGCCCGATCTGCTCGCCCGCATTCAGGATGGCAGCCTGCACGCCATCCCCTGCCCGCACTGCCGTCACGCCGGCGCGGTGGACGCGCCGTTGCTCCTCTACCGGCCCGGCCAGACGCCGCCGATCCTCTTCTCGCCGGCGGAACGAACCAGCACCGAGCAGGATCAGGAGCACGCCCGCGGCCTGCTGGGCCTGCTCCACGACCGCTTGGGGTCAGAATGGCAGGACACCTGGCTGGCGCAGGGCCTGAACGCCGTACCGCGGCAGCTGCTGCCGACCGCTTTGAGCGGCGATCCGGAAGCAGCCTTGCGCGAGTTGCAGGATGACCTGCAGTCCGAGATCGAACGACTGCAGCGGCAAGACCCGACAGCCAATGAACGCCTGCAAGCAGCGGCCCGCGAGGCGCAGGAAGCCATGTCTAATCCCTTCTGGGCGAGTCTCCAGGCGCTTCTGCAGGCCGACTCCATGGCGTCCCTCTTGCACGTGGCGCAAGATCACCCCGCGTTGTTGACCGACGAGTCCGCCGCGCGCATCGCGGAAGCCGCGGCCAATGCCCGGCGTCAGGGCGCCGAACAGGCCGCCAACGACCTGGAACAGCGTTATCAACTGCTGCGCAACACGCAGCGCGCCGCTCAGGAGGCCGGCCTCTCACCAGAGCAAACGCTCGCCGCCACCACGGTGCTGGAACAAGGCCTGCACGATACCCCCGATCTGGCCGGCGTTTCCGCCTTGGGGCAGACGATCCAGACCTTCGTCAACGCCCGCACCTGGGATGACTCGCAGCAGATCGTCGAACAGCACCCTGAGCTGCTCAGTGATAAGGCCGATGTCCTGTTCGGCCAACTCATCGCCGCCGCCCAGGCGTCGCAAGTTGACGGCGGCGCAGCCGAGCTGGAAGAACACCGCGACCTGCTGCGCCGCTGCCGGGAAGTGGGCATCCCGCGCGCCTTTGCCGAGAAGGTGCTGCCGCCGGAAGCGTTGGCCGAGGCCGAACGCCTGGGCCTGGCGCCGGAAGAATTCCTGGCCGCGGCACGTGCTGCCCAGGATATGCCGCCGGCCCTGCGTGAGGTGTTGGCCGAGCTGGCCGCCAATGGGGCCGAAATCCACTCTGCGGAAGACCTGGAGCGCGCCCTGGCCAGCCGGCCCGATCTGCAAGCAAAGCTGGAGGCTGCCGCTCCTGCCAGGGGCGCCGACATGCCATCTGAATTACAGCCTATTCTTGAGCAACTCTCTCAACCAGCGCATTACTGACATGCCCCGCCGGTGTCGACCTTTGTCGCCATGCACTTTCCTCGCAGCGGGAATCAAATGCCCTGCCTGCGGGCGCCTCCACCGAACTGGGCAACAGCCTGGCTCAGAATCCCCTCGGCGACCGGGCGGAGAACCTGGAGCAGGCCATCGCCGCCTACCGCCAGGCGCTGGAGGTGCTGACCCGCCAGGCCATGCCGGTCGAGTGGGCGACCGTCATGATGAACCTGGCGAACGCCTACAAGAACCGCATTCGGGGCGACCGGGCGGAGAACCTGGAGCAGGCCATCGCCGCCTACCGCCAGGCGCTGGAGGTGATGACCCGCCAGGCCATGCCGGTCGAGTGGGCGACCGTCATGATGAACCTGGCGAACGCCTACTCTGACCGCATTCGGGGCGACCGGGCGGAGAACCTGGAGCAGGCCATCGCCGCCTACCG
>NZ_JADIZS010000043.1:0-37570 GCF_016704685.1 Candidatus Amarolinea dominans | reverse complement strand
CCGCGATAAACGATGCCCCATGCCGCCACGTCCCAGTTCGGCCTGGACCGCATATTGTTGTCGAGCAAGAAACCGGTTTCGGTGTTCATAGGCAAAGGTGTCGCACACCCAGAGCGTAATGAGGCGCTGCTGATACGACTCGTCACGGCGATAGATATGTTCTTGCCAGGTGCGCCCCCGGTCGGCGGTCAAAAATGATCAGGTGCGCTTCGTCGGCGCCACCGCGTCAGCATAATGCCAGGTTTGGGTCAAGCCATCGGCGCGGTTCGTTCGATGGTGCGGTGCAGCAGTTTCAGTTCGATCAACATCATTCTGGCGCGCGCTCGGCAATCGTCTGCACAACCGCGGTGATTCCGGCCGTCACATCTTCGCGCACGGCCTGCGCGGCTTCGATATTGGCGTAGAGGGCGCGATAGACGTCGCCCTGGTTGAGATGGGTCATCAGGGCCAGGAGACAGCTCGTCTTGCCGGTCTGGCGCGGCGCATGCAGCAGGAAGTATTTCTTTTGCCCGATCAGGCTCATGACGGTATCCAGGTCAAAACGCTGCAAGGGGGGCAAGCAGTAATGATCCTGGCAATTGACCGGGCCGGCCGTGTTGAAGAAACGCATGAGTGCTCCCTGCGATGGCTGATGTCAGCGCTCGCGCCCTGTGCTCAACCAGCGGGGCAGGCGCGGCCAGAACGGCGTCGGAATGGCGACGGTGGGGATGGGCAGCACGACGGTAGGCAGGGGGGGAAGGGGAACGGTTGGCAGCGGCCAGCGCGGCAAGCGCCTGGAGGTTACCGTGACGACAAATTCGTTGCCATCGTGCATGCCAAAACCTGGACTGGCATAGCGAATCCAGCGCGCGTTGACAAGTTCCCCGCCAACGCCTGGTCGCGCCTCAACAAACTCATAATGAGATGGGTCGAGCGGTGCAAGATAAAGGTGGTAGTAGTCGAATACGAGAGTCGTGTCCAGTCTGAAATAGCCGTTGTTATCGGTGGTTGCATTGTCAATATAGACTCCGCGAACGCTCGGCAGTAACGACCCTGACAACTGAACGTAGGAAAACGCGGGGACCGGCTCCCCATTCGCCTGGCGCACCTGACCGGCAAACACATGCGTGTTAGGCGGTATGGTTGGCGTCGGAGTACGGGTCGGCGTGGCGGTAAACGTCGCCGTGGGAGTCGGGGTCAAGGTTGTGGTACCAGACTTGGGGTCGGTCCGCGTCGCCGTCGTGGTTGGCGTCGGCGTGTTCGCCCGGTGGGGTGTCGGTCGGGTGCGGTGGTTGGCGTCGGCGTGTCGTCTGGCGGTGGTTGGTGTCGTCGTGTTCGTCGCGCGGTGATCGGCGTTGGGGTGTTGGGGTATTGGTCGGAGTGAGCGTCAGCGTAACGCTGGCTGTGGTGGTCGGCGTTGGGGTGTTGATCGGGGTTGGGGTGTTGGTCGGCGTGTGGGTGGGCGTGCGGGTGGGCGTGGGAGTGCGGGTAGGCGTCCGGGTAGGTGTGCGTGGCCGTGGGTGTCCGGGTGGGGTGGGAGTGCTCTCTCGACGTACAATCGGCAGCCATTCACTCCATTCTGCGAGGGCCTGGTAAACCGTATTCTGTTGGGCTGCAGCGTTGAGTCCACCAATGACATAGACACCATGGCGGGCGCTGAACACTCCGGATGCACGATGGCGTGGTGCAGGCAAGACCCGTCCAAGACCCAGATAGGTCGTAGGGGAGCCAAGGGCAAACACATAGACCGTGTTTGCCGAGGTGGCGCCGTTCGTGATACCGCCAATGACGAACAAACGACCTTGATCCTGCACCGTCACCGCGTCGGCCCGACCGTCTGGCAGCAGGTCGCCCAGGTTGGTCCATGCACCCAGGTTTCCATCAGGTTGAATGGTCGCGCGATGGATTTTGCGCGATGGTGAATCACTCGGCGAAGGGCGCCCGCCTACCACGTAGACGGCGTTGTCCACGGCAACGGCGCCGAGGCGATACAGCGTCGAAGGCAGGGTTTGTGCGCACGACCAGTTTGCCAACATTCCATTCGCCTGAATGCGAGCACGGCAGACTGTGTTGAGGGCGGCCGATACCCGATACCCTCCCAGGACGTAGATGTGTTCGCCAGTAGCCACAGCCGCGTGAGTCATCCGTTCCTGGCCGACTGGCAACGCCGCAGTGGCTTGCCATGCGCTCAAAGAGCCATCGGTCGGGTTGACGCTCGCGACGTAGACGGCTCGCTCATAGGCGCCGCTGGCATAGCCGCCAATGACATAGATTCGATGGTTGCTAACCGTCGCAGTATGTCCGTATAATCCCTTTGGCAGTGCATTTACCAGGGTTTGCCAGGCGCCGATTGAACCATCTACGTTGATCCGGGTGCGACGCACGGCAGCCAGGGAATTGCCCTGCGCGTCCCTGCCGCCGATAACGAACAGCCAGTCGCCAACCGAAGCTGCTGCTGCGCTATCCAACAGTTGCGGCAGTGCGGTGCGCGCGGTCCAGGGCGTCAGGTACACAGCAAAGGACCGTGAAGCCCCGGCAGACAACGACGAAGCGATCAAAATTATGGCGAGCAGGCACAACCATAACCATCTGTGCGTTCGTTTGCTTGGACAAGCGCTCATAAATGAGACCTCCGACTATGCGCTCTTATTCGGTCTTCAACGTGTTCGGCCGGGCGATGGCCCTTTCTCCTGTTCTGGTGCAGGCGAGCCAGTAGGTGGAGGTAGCGTTGCGGTCGGCGGCACCGGTGTATCGGTTGGCGGCACCGGCGTATCGGTTGGCGGCACCGGTGTATCGGTTGGCGGCGCCGGTGTATCAGTCGGCGGAACGGGCGTGGGGGTCGGCAATGGGGTGGCTGTCGGTGTGCGCGTCGGAGTAGCCGTCGGCCGCGGTGTGGGGGTAGGCGCGAGGGTGGCTGTTGCCTGCCCGGGGACCGCGGCGGGGAGCGTTGGCGATGCCGTCAGGGTGAGCGTCTGGCTTACGGCGGCAGTAATCGCGACCGCCTGCGTGGGGGAGGCGGCCGTCGTCTGGGGGGTGGCGGTCGTCGTGGTCGTCACTGTGGCCCGCCCGCCACCGCCGCCTGGCTTGATGACCAGCAGCGCGACGACGACCAAGCCCAGCAGGGCGGCGCCGATGACGCCAAACAGGAGGGCCGGCGAGCGGCCTTTGGCAGCCGCCGCGCTTTTACCGGGCACCGGCGCGGCGCCGGGGACGGAGGCGCCTGGCGGTTCGGCGCGCACGACGAGGGCGGTGATGTTGTCGCTGCCGCCGCGTTCATTGGCCAGTTCGATCAGGCGTTGGGCCGCGACGCGCGGCGGGTTTTCGCCGGCGAGCAGTAGAATCTCAGCATCCGCGACATGGCCGGTCAAGCCATCGGAGCAGAGAACGAGGATGTCACCCAGTTGCATGGCGCCGGTGTAGAATTCGGGCTCGACGGTGGGGCCGGTGCCCAGGGCGCGGGTGATGATGTTGCGCTGCGGATGGGAATGAGCCTGCTCGGGGGTCAAAACGCCGGCGCGCACCTGTTCCTCCACCCAGGAATGATCGCGCGTGACCTGCGATATCTGCCCGCTGCGGATCAAGTACACGCGGCTGTCGCCGACGTTGGAGATGAAAATCTCCTGGTTGCGCACGACGGCCATGGCGACCGTGGTGCCCATGCCCATCTGACGGGCATCGGCGCGCGACAGTTGGTAGATGGCCTGGTTGGCAGCCTGCAGGGACTGGGCGAGGGCGGCCTGAGGGTCAGGGCTGGCGTCGCTAAAATAGACGCGCTGCAGTTCGCTCAACGCCATCTGGCTGGCCACCTCACCCGCGTTGTGCCCGCCCATGCCGTCCGCGACGATGAACAACTCACCGCGCCGCGCCAGGAGCGCAGGATCAGATGGCTTGAAGATACCGGAAGCATCCTCTTGATGATCGCGCGCGCGACCCACATCGCTCAGGTTGACACTGCGCAGGGTAAATGGCGCCGCACCGGGACTGCTAGGAGTCGGGCCTCGATTCTGGTTGGGTCGCGATGGTGTTGGTTGCCTGCTTTGGTCCGGCATAGGTGTTCCTTTCTGCGTTAGGGATCGGAGATCAGAGATCGGAGATCAGAGATCAGAGATCGGAGATCAGAGATCAGAGATCGGAGATCAGAGATCAAAAATCGGCTCTAGCGATAGACGGCTCTCAGCCGATAGGTGTTCGTTGCACTGTACCCGTTGTGTTGACGAACCTGGATGTAGTAGCGGCCAGGGGTGGCCGCCACCGGGGCGATGTGTTCGTCTTGATTGCTTCCGTTCGTTCCAGATCCAATCTGGACGCCAGCGGCGTCGTAGAGATAGAGATCATAATCGGTCTGCGCAGGAATCTGCTGCAGCCAGACCTCGATCGGGTGCGACGCCGAGAGATCAAGATAGTAGAAGTCGCTCTGATCTTGACTCGATTCAATGGTCGCATAGTGCGTCACATCCGAAGACAAGGCGCAGTGAGCCTGATCCCGCGTTTCGTTCGGTTCGCATACCCCTTGCGTCGCCACACGAGCAAGATAGGGGTTCGCGGTGTTGGGGGACGTTGTTGGCCGGACCACGCGCAAGGCGTGATAGGCGCTGGCCGGCAATACCTCTACCTCGAACAATTCCACGTTGTTGACGTTTGGCGTGGTTGACTCTCCTATTTTACCACCATTTGTCCCATAGAGCGCGATTTGATAACTGGCGCCAACGGGCAGGTCGCGCAACGTCACGGCAAGCAGACGGGGAGCATCTATCCAAACACGGTAAAAGTCGAGCATGTCCCCGGTACAGCGAAAATAGCCGGCCAGGTCTGTGTCGAACGGCAGTGACCAGGTGGGCCCCCAAGCGCCCTGGAAGCTGTTGTTCGGTTCGTAGGGGTCGCCGGGACAGGCAGGGGTAGGCGTCGGGGTCCAGGTTGGGGTTGGGGTCAGCGTCGGGGTCCAGGTCGGGGTCAGCGTTGGCGTCCGGGTCGGAGTAGGCATCGGTTGCTTGCCAATGAACGGCAGCCTGACGTGCGCACCGGCCGACGTGCCCGTGGGGGTTGGGGTGAGCGAACGGGTCGGGGTCCGGGTTGGCGTAAACATACGCGTCGGCGTCCAGGTGCGCGTGGAGGTCCGGGTCGGCGTGGGCACGACGGCGGTGGGCGTTGCGGTGGCCGTGGCAGTGGGCGTGGGGGCCACCGTGGGTGTCCAGGTTGGCGTTGCGCCCAGGCTGCCGTAGATCTTGAACGGGAAGCCCTGCGGCGTGTGGGCGCCGCCATCGAGGGCCAGGCTCCAATCTCCCTGGAAGTATTGGCGGCCGTTGCCGGTCGTCGTCTGGCCATCGAGGGTCACCGGTGGCGCATAGGGGCCAGAGGTCAAGGCGCCGTGCGTCTGCCAGTCCAACCAGTAGGTGCCAGGCGCCAGGAAGAAACCGGCGCTGACGGTGTTTGCCATGACCGGAGAAGTGGTATCGCCCGCGTTGTTCAGGCGCCGGCGGTAGATGCGCCACCAGTCTGAACGCGCCAGGCGATTGGTGGTGTCATCGCCCCAGATGATTTGGCTGCCCGGCTCGCCCGGAGGTCCACGCCAGACGCGATAGTTGACGTACGTGATGGTGGAACTGCTGCCGGAGCCGGTCTGGAAGGCGAAAAAGACGATCGTATCCAACTGCCAGCCGGCCGGCCCGGTGATGGTGAACTCATCAGCAACCCGGTTGCCGCCGTTGTAGTCGTGCCGATAGCCGAGGGTTGTCATCCCCAGGTTGGTTTGCAGGATGCTCTCGTCGGCGCCGCCGGGGCCGGTACCAGGACTATTGACGGCCGATCCGTTGTCGTAGAGCACCGCCAGTGGTTGGTCAACGGACGCGACCGCGCGCGGCAAGGATGTCCAGGGTTCCGCCAAGAACAGTCCGAAGGCTACGAGCAACCACGGCGCGTATGTCATGATAGTTCTGTCAACGTCCTTTGCAACGTCTGCTAATCGAATAGGGCTTTCAGCAAGTAGGTGTCGCTGTTGCTGAAGCCGCTGGTTTGCTTGACCCGGACGTAGTAATTCCCGGCGGGCAAGGTCGTTGTTTGGATGATCTCGGTCGGGCTACTTGTGGCCGCGCGGTAAAGCTCAGTCCGATTCCCGTCATACAGGAACAGGTCGAAGTTGGTATTCGCCGGCAGACTGGTCAGCTCGATGTTGATGGTGTGGCCGGTCAGCATCTGCAACGAGTAGTAATCGTTGACATCCTGCGCAGACTCGATGAAGGCAAAATGCGCCACTTTGGACGTCAGCCCACAGGAGCCGGCCTGATCGAACGAATTGTTCGGTTCACACGGGCCGCGATCGGTCATGCGCAGCACATAGGGGTTGTTGTAATTGGGCGAGGCCGCAGGGCGCACCACGCGCAGCGCGTAGTAGCCGGCCTGACCCGGCGCTTCCACCTCGAAGGTCTCGCTCTGGTTCGGCTGCGCAACCGTTTCTTCGCCCAGCTTACTGCCGCTGGACGCATAGAGCGCAGTCTGATAGCCCGATCCGGGCGGGATGCTGCGCAGCGTCACCACCAGGGTGCGCGGCTGCGCCAGGCCGAAGCGGTAGTAGTCGCGCAGATCGGTCGTACACTTGAAGTAGCCGCTGAAATCCTGGTTGAGCGGGAACGGCCCCCAAGCGGCCTCATACGTATCGTTTGGCTCATAGGGGTCGCCGGGGCAGATGGAAGTGGGCGTGGCGGTGGGCGTTCGGGTCGCGATGGGTGTGATAGTTGGTGTGGGCTGCTTGCTGATGTAGGGCAGCAGGGCGCGTCCGGCGCTGGGCGCTGTGGTTGCAGTGGGGGTCGGCGTACGGGTCGGGGTGAACGTGCGCGTGGGGGTCCAGGTCGGTGTGCGCGTGGGTGTGCGGGTCGGTGTGCGCGTTGGCGTTCGAGTGGGCGTGACCGTGGGCGTGTTGGTTGGCCCACAGGGCGTGAACTGATTCGGGGTGTAGCCGGCATCATCGGTGAGCAGCACCATGTCCAGGCGGCTGTAAGCCTCGCGCACGCCCATGGTCAGCGTATGCGAGCCGGCGGAAAGATCGAACGGGGTAACGGGGTCATCCACCAGGCCCACCACATCCCAGCCCCACGTCCACTGGCCGTTGAACTGGGGAATTTCGTATTGGACGCCGGCGGCTCCATCGAAGCTGACGAAAAAGGAGTTCTGGGTGTAGCTCAACCCCATCGCGCGCGTCCACAGGTAATAGGTTCCGGTGCTGGGAATCGAAATCTGAAAATTAGCAGAACCGCCCGACCAGCCTGAGGTGTAGTAGAGGTACTGGCAGGCGGACGCGGTGGTATCGGTTGCCACATTGATCGGCTGCGTCAGTGTACCATTCTCCGCTTCCAGGTACCAGACGAAGTGCGGCGCGGCGGCTGTGGCCGGTATTGCAGCGCTCGCTCCCATCACCAGGCGTTGCGTATGGCTCGATGCGCTTTCTGCGCGCCGATAGCTACCCCCAAAATCTGAGCGCGCTGGTTGCTCAGGCAGGCGAGCGGGCGCGGGCAGGGGTGGAACAACCGCCGCGGCGGCCCAGGTGGCCTGTAACGCGAGCCAGCCCAGGGCCAGAAGCAAGATCACAGGTAGCGCCAGAAGCCTTTGCAGCGGATGCCTCACGGCACGCGGCGAAGAAATCCAACGTTCCACCAGGAACCGTCCAAAGGCTATGGGCAACCACGGCGCGTATGTCATGATAGTTCTGTCAACGTCCTTTGCAACGTCTGCTAATCAAATAGGGCTTTCAGCAAGTAGGTGTCGCTGTTGCTGAAACCGCTGGTCTGCTTGACCCGGACGTAGTAATTCCCGGCGGGCAAGGTCGTTGTTTGGATGATCTCGGTCGGGCTACTTGTGGCCGCGCGATAAAGCTCAGTCCGGTTCCCGTCATACAGGAACAGGTCGAAGTTGGTATTCGCCGGCAGACTGGTCAGCTCGATGTTGATGGTGTGCGCGGCCAGCATCTGCAACGAGTAGTAATCATTGACATCCTGCGCAGACTCGATGAAGGCAAAATGCGCCACTTTGGACGTCAGCCCACAGGAGCCGGCCTGATCGAACGAATTGTTCGGTTCACACGGGCCGCGATCGGTCATGCGCAGCACATAGGGGTTGTTGTAATTGGGCGAGGCCGCAGGGCGCACCACGCGCAGCGCGTAGTAGCCCGCCTGGCCCGGCGCCTCGACCTCAAAGGTCTCGCTCTGGTTCTGCAGTGTGGCTTCCTCGCCCAATTTGCTGCTGCTGGACGCATAGAGCGCGACCTGGTAGCCTGACCCAAGCGGGATGTTGCGCAGCGTCACCACCAGGGTGCGAGGCTGTCCCAGGCTGAAGCGGTAGTAGTCGCGCAGATCAGCGGTACACTTGAAGTAGCCGCTGAAATCCTGGTTGAGCGGGAACGGCCCCCAGGCGGCCTCATACGTGTCGTTTGGCTCATAGGGGTCGCCTGGGCAGAGCGGCGTCGGCGTGGCGGTGGCCGTCGGCGTCCGCGTTGGCGTTGGCGTTCGCGTCACGGTGGGGGTCCAAGTCGGTGCGAATGTCCAGGTTGCTGTGGGCGTGATGGTCGGCGTGGGCTGTTTGCTGATGTATGGCAGCAGGGCGCGACCTGCGATGGGCGCTGCGGTCGCAGTGGGGGTGGGTGTCGGCGCCGACGTTGTCGTCGGAGTCGCCGTCGGCGTAGCGGTCGAGGTCGCTGTCGGCGTATGGGTCGGTGTAGCCGTCGGCGTATGGGTCGGCATAGCCGTCGGCGCCAGGGTCGGCGGGGCCGTCGGCGTATGGGTCGGTGTCACCGTCGGCGTATGGGTCGAGGCGGACGCCGGTGTTCGTTGGCGTGTCGGTCGGGGTAGCCGTCGGCGTCGGCGTGCGCGTCGGCGTGAAAGTCGGAGTAGACGTCGGCGTGTTCGTCGGCGTGGGCGTGCGAGTCGGAGTAGCCGTCGGCGTATTCGTCGGCGTGGGCGAGTCGGAGTGCGAGTCGGAGTAGCCGTCGGCGTATTCGTCGGTCCGCAAGGGGTGAACTGGTTCGGGGTATAACCGGCATCATCGGTAATCAGCACCATGTCCAGGCGGCTGTAAGCTTCACGCACGCCCATGGTCAGCGTATGCGAGCCGGCGGAAAGATCGAACGGGGTAACAGGGTCATCCACCAGGCCCACCGCATCCCAGCCCCACGTCCACTGGCCGTTGAACTGGGGAATTTCGTATTGGACGCCCGCGGCTCCATCGAAGCCGACCAGAAACGAGTTTTGCGTATAACTCAGTCCCATGGCCCGCGCCCACAGGTAGTAGGTTCTGGTGCTGGGAACTGTGATCTGAAAAGCCGCAGAGCCGCCTGACCAGCCTGACGTGCCATAGAGATACTGGCAGGCCGATGCGGCGGTGTCGGTTGCCACATTGATCGGCTGCGTCAGTGTGCCATTCTCCGCTTCCTGGTACCAGACGAAGCGGGTCACGGTCGGCGTGGAGGTGGGCGTTCGGGTGGGAGTGGGCGTTCGGGTGGGAGTGGACGTGGCGCCGCTCTGCACGTCGAAGCTGACATCGTCAATGAAGAAGCTGGAGTACAGGCTGCCATCTGTGATCACGCGGAAGCGCACGCGCACGGTGTTGCCGCGGATGGCCGCAACCTGGCTGGGGGTCAGCATATAGCTGGCAAAGCGCCAATCGTTCGTGGGCGGCACCGCGTCAATCTCGATGGCATCCACATAATGCGAGCCGTTGTCAGGGTTGATGATCTGCAGCGCGAAGTAATCGAATCCTGGACCCGTTTCACTCGTGGTTGACCAATACCAGAATCCGAGGGTGGCAGCCGTGATATTGGCGGGGACGCTGACCGTCTGAAACAGTTGATCGTCCGCGCTGTGATAACCACCGAGCCAGGCCGCGTAACTGCCGCTGTGGGGCGTTACCGGCAAGTTATTCGCATGATTGATGATCGGGTAGGAGATCATGGTGGTCTCTGTCCAGCCGGTGTGATACTGCTCGAAGTCACCGTTGATCAGCATTTCGGTGGTCGGCTCTACGGCGCTGACGGACGCCCTGCCCCCTCTCTCGATTGGGCCGCGGGATGGCGCGGTCCGAGCAGTCATCGCGCCGGCCCATGGGGGGTGCAGCACGAGCCACGCAAGAACCAGAATAGTGATCGCAACGATTGCCAATGACTTTCGCATAAGAGCCTCACGGCACCGGAGTGTTGGTCGGGGGCTGCGGGGTGTCGGTCGGGGGCTGCGGGGTGTCGGTCGGGTCGGGAATTGATGTATTGGTCGGTGGGATAGGCGTATCGGTCGGCGGGATAGGCGTGTCGGTCGGCGGGACAGGCGTGTTGGTTGGCGGTATGGGCGTGTTGGTCGGCGGGATGGGCGTGTTGGTCGGCAGCGCGGGCGTGTTCGTCGGCGGCACGGGGGTATTAGTCGCAGGCGGTCGCGTCGGCGTCAATGTACTGATTGCGGTGGCCGTTGGCGTGGACGTCACCGCGGTCGTCGCGGTGGGCGTGAAGGTCGCGCGGGCGCGCCGGTCGGCGTGGCCGAGGGGGTCACGATGGGGGTGGCGGTCGGAACGGCGGTATGGGTCGGCGTGGCCGTGAGCACGGGCAGGGGAGACGCGACGGCGGGCGCGGTGGGAACAGGCGTTGGCGTGGCCGTAGGGGGCGGCGCCGGAGTTCGAGTCGGATCGTCGGTGACAACGCCCCGTGGTCGCGTCAAGAGCACGCCGGCGAGGCCCAGGACGATGATGGCGGCCAGCGCGGCCATCAGGGGGAGCCAGGGCAGGCCCCGCCGCTGCTGTGGCGCCGCGCCCACGGTGGCGCCAGGTGTTGAAACAGAGTCCGGACGCGGGTCAGGGGAGGTGGGCGCCGGTCCGGAAACCTGGGTTGCGCCCGGGCTGTCAGGCTGCGGTGTCTGGCGCAGCATTTGCGTGGCGGCCAGATCACCCGGCGAGGAGATGTCGCGTTCTGCCGCGGGTGTGACGTGCAGGGCAGGCGCTGGAGATGCCGGTGCAATTCCTGGCTGGCTGCCACGAGCACGGCCGCCGGGTACAGGCGATTTGCCGGCGCCTGGCCGCGGGCTTGTCGGGGTTGACGCCGCGCCCGGCTGTGGCTTGGGCGACGCCGGTAAGACGGCAGCCTTCAGCCCTGGCGGCATCTTACCACTGGCAGCCAGGTTGAAGTCGGCGATCAACGGGGCGCCATGCTGATAGCGATCCTCTGGCCGTTTGGCCAGCGCCTTCAGCACCACGGCTTCGATAGACTTGGGCAGGTCGGGGCGCAAGGTGCGCAGAGGCGGCGGCGGTTCGTTGACGTGCGCGTAGGCAGTGGCCAGGGAGGAGGAGCGGACGAACGGAACCTGCCCGGTCAGCATACGGTAGATGACCACGCCCAGGGAGTAGAGGTCGGTGCGGCCGTCCACCGGTTCGCCGCGGGCCTGTTCGGGCGCCATATAATCGGGCGTACCAACCACCACGCCGCTGCGGGTCAGCTTGCTACCCTCTCCGGCGCGTACCAGGCCAAAGTCCATCAAGGTGGCGCGGCCGTCCGGCCCGATCATGATGTTGGAAGGCTTGATGTCCCGATGCACGATGCCGGTGGAATGGGCATAATCGAGCGCGTCCGTCACCTGGCGCACAACCTGCGCGGTCATCGGCACCGACATCGGCCCGCGGTTGACCAGCCATTGATCGAGCGTCACACCGTCGAGGTACTGCATGACGATGTAGTGCCACGACCCCTGCTGACCGACATCATGAATGGTGACAATGCCGGCATGGTGCAGGCCCGCAGCCGTGATCGCCTCGTAGCGGAAACGTTCCACGAACTGCTGGTCATAGGTGTATTCCAACGGCAGCACCTTGATGGGCCACGGCCCGGCGCAGCATCACATCGAAGCCGCGATAGACCAAACCCATGCCGCCGCGACCGATTTCGGCTTGGATGTCGTATTTGTTGGCAAGAGTGGCGCCGAGTAACGTGTCCAAGAGAGAGTCCTTTCGGAAGTGCAAAGTACAAAGTACAAAGTGCAGAGTGCAGAGTGCA
The DNA here is from genome assembly GCF_016704685.1 of Candidatus Amarolinea dominans. Taxonomy (NCBI): domain Bacteria; kingdom Bacillati; phylum Chloroflexota; class Caldilineae; order Caldilineales; family Candidatus Amarolineaceae; genus Candidatus Amarolinea; species Candidatus Amarolinea dominans. Next base: position 25,584 of record NZ_JADIZS010000043.1, on the reverse strand, counting down.
GAGTGCAGAGTGCAGAGTGCAGAGTGCAGAGTGCAGAGTGCAGAGTGCAGAGTGCAGAGTGCAAAGTGCAGAGTGCAAGTGCAGAGAGTGCCGACGATGTTTCAGCGCAGGGGGAGACGCACGGCTCGAGGCGTGCGGTAGCTTACGACGCGTCAGCGATCGGGCTTGCGCGATTTGGCGGTTATGATGGACGAAGCGATCATGGCCATGAGTTCGTTCGCTTCCTGCTGCAGGCTGGCAAGGCGTGCTTCGGTCATGATACCAGCTTCTACTAGGAGTTCAATCCAGTAGGCTGTTTCGTCAAGCTCCTGCAAACTGACTTCCATCTTGCTCACGAATTCCGCCTGCGAGCGCGCATGGGACGCCTCTCGATAATGGGCGCCCACGGAGGTGCCACTCCTCAGAAGTTGCTTGCCTAGCACTTGTGCTTCTGTTGTTTTTGGCAGCGCCGAATATAACCGCACAGTACGTAAGGCAAAGGCCTTTGTGCGTTCACGCAATCTGCCCTTTTCGTCGTTGTTCATCTCCTCCAACGCTTTGCACTTTGCATTCTGTACTTTGTACTCACGTTAACTGCCTAAACACCACCTCCACCTCGCCAAAGCGCACGACGTCGCCGTCGGCCAGGGCGCGGGGCTGTTCGACCTTCTGGCCGTTGACGAAGGTGCCGTTGGCGCTGCCCAGGTCGAAGAGCATGAATTTGTCATCCTGCAGGCGGATGCGCGCGTGCTGGCGTGAGACGGTGGCATCGGCAATGACGACCGCGTTGTTCTGCGTGCGGCCGATGTCGGTTTCGGCGCGCAGGTCATGGCGCTTGGACGGGTCCTTGCGCTCGATGAGCAGCGCGGCGTGTTTGAGCTTGGGCGTCCGGTCCAGGATCATGGTGCTGCCGGCCGGGGCGCCGCCGGCGGGGCGGGGCGGCTGCGGTGCGCCGCCAAAGGCAGGTGGGGCATAGCCGGGGCCGGCCCCTGGGCCAACGGTGGGTGCTGAGGTGGGCGCGGCGCCGCCGCCAGGGCCGACCGTTGCGGCGCCGGTGGCGACGCCGCCAGGGCCGACGGTGGGAACACCACCACCACTCCCACCACCACCGCCGCCGAAGCCGACGCTGCCTGTGGCGGCCATACCGCCGGGCATCGGGCCGGACTGCGGCGCCTGCCAGCCGCCGTCGCTGGCGCCAAAGTCATAGTCGGCCTGGGCCTCGGTCGGCGCGTTACGCCGGCGCAGCCAGACGACCAACAGAACCAAGAGCGCGATGAGGAGTAAGGCCGCCACTGCAATCAGGGCGGCGGGCACAGGATTGTCCTGGATAAAGGTGATCAGATCGTCAATCACAGTTCCTCCTTCGACGACGGGAGTAGGTGTGGGCGCAATAGGCGTTGCGGCGCCAGGCGTGGCGGTATCGCTGGGCGCAGCCGTTGCGCCCGGCGTGTCTGATGCCACAGCGGCTTCTCCCAATTGGAATTTCTTCTCGGCAAAGCCCTGCACGCGCGGCGCGCGCACACTGATCAGTAGACTGTGCGGGTTACCGTCCGACGCCAGACGCGACGCGTAGGTCAACTGGTATTCCAGCTTCATCTGATCGAGCACCTGCTGGAAGAGCGCCGAAAACTCCTCTGGGCCGGGCGCCTTGCGATATTCACCGCCCGTGCGCACCGCCAGACGTTTCAGGAACGTCTCATCCAGCTGATTGGTGCTAAGGCTGATCGGGAAAATCGGAATCTGGCTGCGGTTGGCCTCATTGATGACATCATCGGCCTTAAAGGTACTCACCTTGTCAATGCCATCGGTGATGACGATGATGGCGCGCTGGCCGGGCTGCTGCGACGTAATTCGCACCACGCGGTAAAGCGCATCATAGAGCGGTGTTGCGCGGTTGCCTTCCACGCTCAAAAAATTGATGACGTTCAGAATCTTGTTCTTGTCGTTGCCAAAGGCCACTTCCACCGATTCGTCCAGGGTCAGGTCGGTGGGCGATACCGACCGGTTGATGCCGAAAAACGCGGCGCGGTCGGGATCGCTATCCTTGTCCAGCAGTGCGTCGAGCAGATCGGCTGACGCGGACTTGGCCTCGTCCAGCGGTGTGCCCTTCATGCTGCCGCTCAGATCAACGACCAGGGCGATGGCGGTGACCACGTCGGGGTTGACCTGCGTGGCGACGCGCTCCGGCGGAAATGAGGTGTGCCCGTCTTCGACCAATTCGAACTGACCGGCTTCCAGGTCAGGAATCGGCACCCCGTTGGCATCTTGCACCGAGAGTAGCACAGACATTGTCGGGTGGGCGCTTGTATCAATCGTATTGATCGCGACACGGCCGGTTCCCTGGGCAGTGACCGCCACCACCAGGAGCCACGTCAACACCATTCCCAGGGCCAGAGCCTTTGCTCCCTTGCGCATAAGTCCTCCTAAACACACTTGAAGACGAGCGTTGTTTCGCCAAGCAGCAGGTAGTCGCCATCGTGCAACGTATGCCGGTAGACTCTGCTGCTTTCCTCGCGATAGGTGGCTTTCGAGCCGACGTAGGTGCCGTTGCGACTCGCCAGGTCAATCAGCGCGTATTGCACCTCGCCGTTTTCCGAGACATCGCTACGAATCTTGAGATGCTGGCTGGAAACCGCGTTGTCGGCCACCACAATATCGTTGCTGCCAGGCACGCGCCCCAGGTTGGTCATCTCGGCCTGCAACTGATGAATACGCCCCCGGTCAGGGCCGTCCAGCACGACCAGCCAGGCGAAGGCGAGCGCGGCGCGGGCGCCCATCATCATGGTAGCGGCATCCCCGCGCCCGCCGGCCGGCGACGGGGCCGGAGGAGGCAGCGGCGGGTTCCAGGCGGGCGCCGCGGGCGGCGGTGGCGCGTTCCAGGCTGGCGGCGCGGGCGGCGGCGGCGCATTCCAGGCGGGCAGCGCGGGCGGCGGTGGGGCATTCCAGGCGGGCAGCTGACCGGGCCGCGGCGTCGGCTGATCGTTGCCTGGCATGGCGGTGCGCGCAAAGGGTGCGACGGCCGGCGCCTGCGCACCGATCTGCATCGTGGCTGCTTCCGCACCCGCGGGCAATGGATCAGCGCCCGGCATCGCGGTGCGCACAAAGGGTGTGGCGCCCGGAGCCTGCGCGCCGATCTGCATCGTGGCCGCTTCCGCGCCCGCGGGCGGCGATTGCGGCGTCAGGCCAACGCGGGGAGTAAGCTGGTCGGCGCCTGGCTTCGCCGTGTGCGCGAAGGGCGCGTCCTCCAGCGAGGACTCCTCCGCCTGTCGCCCTGTCTTGGCATTGGACATCTTCATCGTATTCTTATCATCCATGGTTCACCTCACTGATCTGGGGGCTGGAAAACATTCGTTCAAAAATCCACGCGGAGGACATTCTCACCAATGGTAATCAAGTCGCCGGCGTGCAACGCCACCTGGCTGCGCCTGATGTGCGTCTGATTGACCCAGGTGCCGTTGGTGGAGGTGTCTTCCAGCCAGACGCCATCCGGCCGCACACGAATCTGCGCATGGGCGCGCGAGACCTGCGTATCTTCGGGATTGAAATCCTGGCGCCCAAGCGTCAGGCTGTCACTGATCTGCCATTGGCGGCCGGCGGCCGGGCCACCCAGCGCCGTCAGGCGGGCGATGGTCACCGGCGGGGGAGAAGGCGTCGGGCCAGGCCGGCTGCGCGCTGTTCCCTTGAGCACCAGGAGCACCTGCCCCATGCGGTGCCCGTCGGGAAAGCGCTGCTGCCAGTGCTTCTCCAGCGCCTTGAGCGCCACGCGTTCCAGGTCGGCCGAGATCGTCGCCACGCGCTGGCTGGGCGGGACGGGCGTGGCGCGAAGGTGCTGGTCTATCACGGTCATGGCCGAGCGCCAGTCATGACTATTGGGCGGCAGGGGAAAGGGCACGCGGCCGGTCAGCAGCTCATAGAGCACGATCCCGAGGGAATAGACATCGCTGGCGGCCTGCACCGGTTCGCCTTTGGCCTGTTCGGGCGACATATACTCCGGCGTTCCTACCAGCTTATTTTGCGTCACCGCGACCGCGGATGTCAAACGCGCGATGCCGAAATCAACGACCTTGACCGTGCCGTCAGGCTCGATCAGGATATTCTCCGGCTTGACATCGCGGTGAACGATGTCCACGGCGTGGGCAAAGCCCAGGGCGTCGCAGACTTGCGTCATGACGCGCACGATCTCGACTTCCGGCACGGCCCCCTGGTTCAAGCGCTGGCGCAGCGACACCCCATTGACGAAGTCCATCACCAGGTAGAGCTGCCCGTCGGCGCTGCGGTTGAACTCATGGACGGTGACGATATGGGGATGGTTGCGCAGGCGTGGCCCGATCTCTTTGCCCTCGGCTTCGAACTTCTGCACCAGGTAGGGATCGGCCGTTTGTAGAATCTTGATCGCCACGGTGCGGCCGTCGGCAGCGTGCGCCTTGAAGACCCGCGACATGCCGCCCTGCCCGATCTGCTGTTCCAGCCAGTATGGCCCAAACTGAACGGCGCCGGTGATGTGCGCCAGGGGATGCGGTGAATCGTGCGGTGGTTCGATCGCGGTCGGCGGCAGGGAGGGCGCCACCAGAAGCGCCTGATCGGAGAAAAGCCATTCCGTGGCGCCGACTTGCACGTGTTGGCCGGGGAGCAGGGCATGGCGTCCGATACGTTGGCCGTCCACCCAGGTACCGTTGGCGCTTTCGCGATCGTTCAGCAGCCAGGCGTCATCCTCCCAGTGAATCTCGGCGTGGTGGCGGGAGACGAGCGGCTCATCGGTCAGCACGAACTGATTATCAGAGCTGCGGCCCAGCGTCAGGCCGGCGGGGGTCAGGGTGATGGTGTGGCCCTGGTAGCGCCCGGACAGCCCGTGCAAATAGGCGGGCGGTGCGGTGGGCTTGAGCGTTGGTGCGCGGCCGGCCTTGTCATCGGCCACGGGCGGTGCGACTTCCGGCGGCGGCGTCGCGAGGCGCTTGGGTTGGCGTCTGAGGATGCGCGCCAATAGAACCAGGAAAACGAAGAACGTTCCCAGGACAAGGATCAGAAGCCCAAAAAGCCAGGTGTCAGGTAGCAAGACGGGAGCTCCTTGCAATCGCCGGTTCGTCGCCGGCCGGTCAAAGTGGCACAGATGAGCCGCGGCGGCTCTGGGAGGAATTATAGCAGAGGGAGGGAGGATGTGCAATATGGGGTGGGGTTTGGGGGAACATCACGCGGTCTTGATAGGCCGCCCCTCGGCTTCCAGGACCAGCAAGCGGACGAAGTAAGCAACGAAACCGAGGCTTCCCACCACGCACGCAGCGCCAGTCAGGCAGTTGGGGAGCATCCAGGCCATATCGGCCTGGAAGGAGCCGAGCGTTTGCATCGTCAGCATCTGTTCGATGCTGCCAAACCGGCTGGCAAATAAGAAAATCAACAGCGGGTTGAGAAACCAGGAAATACCTAGCAGCCATAGACTGGCATCGCGACGCAACATCCACACGATGAAGACCACAGGCGTCGCCAACAAGAGGTGCAGTCCAAGCAGTGCGCAGAGCAAATCAACGCGCATCGAGATCATGGGTTCCAGGCGCGCCGCCAGCCAGTTGCTGCCCTGCTGAAAATAAGCCCACAATACCACGGTCAGCGCGGCGACCAGTAAGAGGCCCGGCCGCTGTGCAAAAAAATCACGCTGTACGATGACCAGGGCTGGCGCAAGCAATAGACTGACCACGGCCATGATCTGGAGAATCGAAGCCAGGGTCGCGTTGCCCGGGTCGGGCCAGGCAACCAACGTCAGCATCAGCAACAGGTAGAGAGCAACCACCAGCCATTTCAGTTTCGCACGCATCGGTCAATCCTCTGAGTTTAGCGTATAACGCGCCAGCAGCCAGTCGTTGAGGGGCTGATGGCAACTGGGGCATAAACGGCCCAACGTGAACGACTCAACCTGCGCGCCGCATGAGCAGCGTCCATGCCAACGCCTGTGCAGGAGGAGGAACGTGGTCAAGCCAAACCCCAGAAGCAAGGCGGCAGCCAGGATGCCGAGACCTTGTATGCCCAACAAATCACGCAGGTCGCCAAAGAGAGGAACGACCAGCAAAGGCAAGACGCCGCCCCACAAGCCCGCGGCCAGAAGTCCCGTGATTCCCCAACTGATGACCACAAACCGTCGCCCAAGCCACGGCGCAGCGAACCAGGCCAACACGCGTTGTTTGAGTGCGGCGTCCAAACGGAGCAGCGGCCAAAGCAAAAGGGGCAATCCCAACAGATTGAACACGAAAGGAAGCCAAACGTACAGCCAGGCCGGCAAAGGAAGGCTCATGTCTAGCTGCCCACCCTCGCCCAAGACGGCGCTGCTAATGCGCAGCAGCTCTTCCAGGGGAATCAAGCCAGACCAGAGCGTCAGTGAAAGCACCGCAGTGAGCAAGAAACGCTCACCCAGGATCACTGCGCCGTAGGTGAAAAGGGCAGTCCGCTGCGCCTGCAAGAACGATTTCTGTCCGCCCTGGGTGCATAACAGCGGCAGCAAAGAGACAGAAAGCAAGACAAAACCGAGGATGAAGATCGTAGGCGAGCCTGGCTCTGGCACAAATGAGGCGGACAGGGCTGAACCGAGGATCAACTCGAGAGGCAAAGTACGGCCAGGGCAGCCGTGACGCCTATCGTGACCGGTGAACCGTACAAAGTTTCTGGGTGCGCCAGGCAGTCGAAGCGCTCGTCCCACGTGGGATGAAAACGGGGCATTCGCAAAGCCAGTCGCGACCACCATCGCCGCTGATCTGAACTTGCAGGAGATTCCGCAGCGGCCGATTGCAGACGGCGGTGTTGGTCGCTGTATTCGATGGCCTCCAACAGGGCGTCTGCATCCCCGAGCCAGGCGGCGGTGCGGGCGTCTGCATAGAACTCACGCGTGCGCACGATATGGCGCCAAAAATAGACCAACAGGATGAGGCCGCCGAGCACGAATGGCCCATGGGCGCTCAAGTTGAAGGCCTCATAGCGCAGCCAGACCGAGACGCCTTGCAGCATCTGTGGGTTGTCGCAAACGACATCGACGCGGCCGGGGATGAAAGGGCGTAGCCAATCGCACACCTGGGGCCAGCGGCCGCTGATCTCCGTCATGCCGCGCACAAGTGTGTTGTAAATCAACGGCACCTGGAGATAGAGCAAGAAATCGAGGGCCATGAACACGATGGCGACGATGATGACGCTTTGAGAGAAGAAGGTCATCCAGGCATCGCGATTGCGAAAGTGACTCAGTTCATGCAAGAGAACGGCTTTGGCGCGGTCGGCGCGTGAGGCGATGCCACTCTCCATATCGGCAAACAGGGAAACTGCCAGCCCAGTTGGCAAAGCCAGGGCGCGTCTTGTCCACGTGCCAAAAGCGTGCGCTGAATCGAGGTTGGGGTTCAGCAGAACCTGAGGAGGCCGCCCGACGCCATTGACCCGCGCCAACTCCTCGGTGAGTGCCTGCAAAGGGCGTAATTCAGGGGTAAGCGGCTGCAAGTTTTCGGCCTGACGGGCGGGAAGAGCGAGAAAACGGCGCAGGGGGAGCAGCAGCATGACCACGAATAACTCTGCGCCGCAAATGGGCGTCTGCCAGAACAGGCTGGCAACAACGGGCGCGAACAGGATGAGCACGATCAAACCGAACAAGAGCGTCGTGCGCGTCGGCAGAGCAAAGATATTGAGACGTGTCGGCATGCCCAACCTCCGAAGGTAAAACCCGGCGGCCCAGGCCGGGCGCCTGTCAGGCTTCGACCCTTTCGATGGGCGCCGAACGGGCCAGGGAACGGGCATCATGCAGGATCAATGTCGTAAAGTGTTCGACAAAACTGTGAGCCTGATCTCCGTCAAGCCCAACCGTTTGGGCGGCCCGTGTCGCTTCTTGGTGAATCAAGGCCAGCGTTGTTCGTTCCAGCGGCTGCGCGGTCCAGGCCGCCGGGGGCAGTAATCGGCTGAGTGCTTCCGCGGCCAGGTACGTGGCGATCAAGAGGTCGCGGGAAGGCGATGGCTCACTTTCGCCCACGGCAAGTGGCTGCGGAGCTGCAGCCGGCGCCAGGCGAAACTGTCCGCCGAGTTCGGCCACGCGATCAAAGAACGGATCCAACTGGTATCTCAAGCGTCGCTGCTGTACAGACGACAACAGCGTCTTGACCAGCGCCTGGGTCATGGTCGTCACGGCCTGGCGCAGGCGGTCGGCGCGGGGCTGCAAGAACCACAGGTCAGGCTGACCGGCGCCGGCGGGGAGAGGCATAGGCCCAGCCTCCTGCCATGACATCGCCTCCTGCAGGGCTACCAGCTCCTGGGTGCAACTTGGGCAGGTATCGAGGTGAGCCGTCAGCTCAGGGTACTGTTGCGCAACCGGCAACCCCAGGCGCTCAGCCTCGCAATAGGTGGGTAACTGCGCCAGGACCTCGGCGTGGGTCAGGCCGCCATCATCGCCGGCAAGCGCGCGGCGCAGGCGTTCGACGCCGGCTGAATGGGGCTGACTGTCTGACTGATGCGCGGTCATACGATATTCCTCCCCAGGCTGCAGGGGTGATCAACGAACGGTCGGTTCGACCAGGGCAGATTCTCGCGCCATAGCATGGTTTCAAGCAAATCGGCGTGGTCAGCCGCGCAGGCTGTGCAAGTCGCCAGGTGGTCGCGCAGGTCGGCGAAACGTTCCTGATGGGCGATGTCGCTCATCTCCGCATCCACAAAGGTGGGCAGCCATTCCTGCACCAGTTGGCAGGCAAAATCGGCCAGCAGTGTTGTAGAAATGCCGATTGGCTTCATGCTGCACCTCCAGCGAACCAGGCGCCCAGTTCGCCGCACTCCCGCAGGCGTTCCAGCGCCTTGAATTTCTTGAGCGATACCCAATTGGGTGTGCGGCCGATCTGATCGGCCAGGATCTTGATACTGGCATCATCGCGAAAAACGGCCAGGATGATGGCGAATTCGTCTGGCCGCGACAGGCAGCGTCGCACGATTGCCCAGAAATCGCTGTAAGTTAGCGCAGGGAATTCGGCAGCGAAGCGAACATCGTCCTCATCTTCATCTTCAATGATGGGATTGACGGTATTTCCCGGGTCGGTCAAGGGCTGCGGCTTGCTCCGAAAAGCGTGCCAGATATTGAATAGCGCCTGTTGGGTGAGGTCGTCGGCCAGTTCCGGCCCGATCTTACGTTCGGCGATGGGCGCAACCAAGCCCAAATCTCACGATAAGCCTGGGTCATGACCAACGTATCATCAGTCTTGAGAGCATCGTGTAGAACGATGCAGTATTGATTAATGACCGCACGCTCGATAAGCTTGTCCTCTGCCAGGCGGCTGCCCTGAGTGAGCAATTCCGCGACGCGACGGCAGACCCGTTGTCCGAATTCGTCCCAGGTTATTCCGACGGCGTCGAAGTCCAGGAGCCGCCAACCCCGACTGGCGAGGATACGTCGCGTCGCGGCGTGGCAACGATCAACAAGAAGTGGGGGCAAAGGTTGTGTCATAGTGTACTCCAGTCACGCAGGGGGATCCGTGCTTTCAAGCCGTCATGATGGCACGATTAAGCCAGTCGCCAAATTCCAGCATGTCCAGGACTGTCATGGATGTTAGTTCACCGTTGCTTGCCTTGTCAATTTCATCAACTTCGCCCAACAACACGAGTACGGCTTGGGTCGGAGGCAGGTGGAGGAACTGGGCATTGATCGTTCGAAAGTGTTTGACATACGATTGCCAGTCGCCGGTCTTGCACTCGACCCAAAACACTTTGTCGGCGGTTCCGAGTAGCATGTCGAATTCAGCCTCGCTCTGATCCGGCAAGGTCAGATGGGCGCACGACAAGGCCTGCTCATAGTGCCAAGCCCCAGTACGCTTTTCAACCACCTGGCGCGTTACCTGTAATACATACCGCTCAAGCCATCCCCCCGTCAGGAAATTCTGCACATGTCCGTCTTCTTGCGGATCGAAAAGGATAGATTCCCGGTGACGCAGGTACTCGAAAGTGGACAAGAAGCCGCTGCTGTGCAGCATCGTCCCTAATTGAAAGATCGCGTGAAAGGTGTTCTTGGGCAAATCGCGTACTGGGAACCAACGCCACTTGTTGTAGCCTCCGCTGGCGCGACGCTTGAGGGCTTGGTAGAAAGGCGCCACGGTGGCGAAATGATCGCCCATGTAAAGTGCGATGCGGTCAGCGGCCGCGTCTGAGGGGCTTAGTTGACGGGCCGTGCGCAGCTTGATACCGCGCCCCGTCAGCCAGGCCTGGGGATCAAGCCAAGCTCCGTCCACGGGCGAAGGTTCGTGCGCCGGAGGCATCTCCTTTTGTGCCCGACGCTCGTCAAAGGTCATCTGCTGCAGCAAATCAACCTGGACGTCGCCAATCGTACGCTGGACAGCTTCCAACTTGATGAGCGATTTTTGCGCTATCTGATCCCAGCCATTGTGCTCATCATCCGTCAGGATGTCAAGCAAAGTCATTTGCACGCGGCCGACATCCGCCTGCAGTGCTTCCAGCGTCTTGATCGTCGTATCAATGGTGAGGTTAATGTCAGTCACGGTTGTCTGCCTTTCATGATTCCTCGCGGGGCACCGAAGCAGCGAACATGACGAGTAAGATCGCCGGGATAGCCAGGGCCAATGCGCCGCCCACTACGAGCACATCCTGATGGATGAACGATGCTCTGAACTCATCGGTGGTGCGCATCGTCAGTCCTCGCAGCACGCCGAAGTAACTGATCGGCAAGATGAGCGCCAGAATAATGGCATCGAAATTGGGTGCGCTATTGCCACCGAACATCGCGATAGAGGCATTGCGTACCGCGACAGGCAGTATGCCGGCAAAAATGTGCATCGGGGAAATGCTGTTGGCCACGAGGGATGTCTCAGACCAGGCCTGGTCAACGGACCTGGATGCTTCACCAGACCCTAAGCATACCCATAAGATCAGGGCCAGGGATAAGCCGACGGAAAAGGCGCCCAGCAAGATGCCTTTTTGTCCGGTGCCGCTATGCCACGCCGCGCGGAATTGATCCAGAAGCATGGAGCCTAACGTGCCGACGACGATGAGAACAGCGCCGACAATCAGGAGCACGAAACCCACGGGGATCAGTATTTTGGGAATCAGCACATGGAAAATCCAGCCAACAATGGTGCCGATCAGCCAACCCAGCCAATTCAAGATGCTACCAAAAATACCCAGCACGAAGAGGAGTGCAGACCATAACCATTGCCCAAGCACGAGTAAGATATCGCGCAGGAAATACCCGGCAATCGCAGCCAGCAACGCAATCACGACACCGCCATAGCCGAAACGGCGCACCAGGACAATCATCCCCCCACACGACGAGCGCAATCACAGCAACAATCAGCAGGATTGGCAATAAGAAATTGATGATCGGCAGCAGGAAACCCCAAATGGCCGTGAGGATGCGTACGATAAACGTCCACACTGCGCCCAGGATGCCAACGAGGAAGTTCCAAATACGCAGCAGAAAGCGCAGCACGGCCATCAGAACGCCCCCGAGAACCACGAGCAACACGCCGAGCCACGCCAGAATTCCGATGCTCGCAGCGCCGGTCGTCAGGCCCAACAAACCGCTGAAGGTGATCCGCAGGTTGAGACGGATCAGCGAAAGCAGGGCAATGAATCCCAGGCAGACCCATACGCCATAAAAACACAACACCAGGAGATCATGAAACAGCGACAAGTGCGAAGCGTTTAGGCTGGCCAGGAAACGCTGCGGCCACCATGAGATTCGCACAATCGTTTCGGCCAGCCACGATGATGAGAGCCAATGGTGAGCCGCGTAGCGCAGAAAGCCATCGAAGTTGAATAAGGCAAAAACGATCCCAAAAGTGACATCCAAGAGGAGCACCGAGATATTTGGACGTTTCATATAGTTGGAAACCTGCTCCATTTCCGCACATAGTCAAGCATGCTCAAGAGCGGCATTTTCTCAAGGCTGCGCCGTGCGAGCTGAAACCCCTGGCCATAGACGGGATTTTCGTTCTTGTCCATCAATCCCAACCGATACGCGGCTTCTGGCGTGTTCTGCTGCTTGAGCCACAGATACTCGGCCAGTTCACAGAGGCCTTCTTCGACCACCGGTTCCAGGTCGGGGAAGGCATTCATGAAGAGGTAGATATGCATCAACTCGTGCGCGGCGACTGCGGCAAAGTGCTCACGCGGCAGGCCCGACAGAATCAGGATGGCCTCCACCTGGCGTTCGACAATCTGCCCGTTGCGCGTGAGGGTATGGTGACAGGCCATGCCGGTTGGCTGTTTGCTGTACGACTTGGTGGAGCGCCGGTTCAACTCCTGCTGATCCACCAAACGCAACGGCGTCTCGGCCGGGCCAATGTCCAGGCCGAGTCGAGCCAACGCCTTGCGCACCTGCATGAGCGCCGGCTGCCCTTGCGCCGCCGTGTCAATGGCAGTCTGGCGACAACGATTACAGATGGAGTGCCCATCATCGTAGCGCACGCCGCCGCGGGTCAGACGCTCACAAATGAACCGATGACAACTGTAGCACTCTGCCAGGCCGGCCGAGTGTTCGGCGCAATAGGTGTCGCCCCAGGCGTTGATCTGATACGCGCCCTTGAGAATTTCACCGCCGATCGCGCAGCGCTTGCCGAACTTCTGCCAGTAGTGGGTTTCGCAGTAGACCTTGTCATCCTTCTCGAAGTATCGGTTCTGGCCAAGCAGCTCACCAGAGGCGCAGCGCCGACCGAACAACTCATCGAAGTCCCGTTTGCAGTACGCCTTACCATTGCGTTCATAAAAACTGCCTCCATCGAAGGGTTGACGGCACTGAGCGCAAATGAAGTGCGAGGGGTGCCAGGCTTTCCCCAGGGCTGTCGTGTAGTCGCCGATAACTGGCTTTCCGCAGTAAGCGCAACGCGGGCTATTTCCTTCAAGATCTTTCTCCTGGAGTTTACACTCTCGATTGTGACATTCTTAAAAACATGAAGAACTCTCATAGACACTCTAGCGTGAGCGATACCGCCAGACTACAAAAGCCGATCCGCCGAGCAGCATGAATGCCATGCCACACAGTTGATTGAGTGTCTCCTCGATCTGTTTTTGTATCATCTCATCAATTTGGCGCTGCAGATCATTCAGCCACTGTGCAATCTGCCGTTCGATTGTAGTGCGTTGGTCCTCCCACCAGTAGGTGATTTTCGCCTGCTGGCTTTGCCACCAGTTCTCAATACGTGCCTGTAAGTCATGCCAAAATGCCTGCCAACCGCTGCGCGGTTCAAAGATCAAAAAACTGGCCGCTCGTTGAGCGGAACAATCACTGAGCTGTTGGTCACTGTCAGTAGCCGACCGGCGCTGGGTGATAGATCCAGCGCATCAACAGCATAGAGATAGGCCGTATCTGCGCTCAGGTTGCTAACGGTGATGTTACGGGTGGTCATGCCGCCACGCGCTTTCCAAAGCACCGCAGTCTGTCGGCCATCTCTAGAGAAACGATACTCGTAGACGTCATCGTCGTTAGGACGGCCAAGATCGTCTTGACCTTGCACTTGGCCCAGGGGTTGGCTATTCGCGAGCAGGGCAGACAGGTTGCCAGGGGTTCGTTGTCCGGATAGCCCTGGGTCGAAGCTGTGATCTTGGGCATTGGTTTGAGTAAACCAAAACACCTTTTCCACGCCAGCTTCAGACAGAAGGGGCACGTACGTACGAGCAACATAGGCAGCCTCGATCACATCGGCTGTCGTACTGTGAACAGTGGCCCAATGATTGAGCCAGTCACGGTTCCAGCCGATCTCGGTGATCCAAAGTGGTTTGGGTCCCAAGCGATTGGTAAGATCGAGCACACCCCGCACCTCGGTCAACACACTCAAGGGTGTTGTCGTGGTTGCGCACGTTTTGGTAAACAGATTGTAGTGCAGGCCGCGTTCAATGAATGCGTCAGGGGCAAAACCGTTCGAATCGGGGCTGTTGTGGTAGGGATGAATCGCTACAACGTCGAATGTGTCCCAGGCGCCGGCCTCGTGCAGGTCTATCAGGTATTTCTGATAGTTCCTGGCGCAATCGGCCAGATCACCATAGTAGCCAGCGAGGCCTCCCAGAATCACTGTATCGTTACGGTCGTGCTGCTTAATGATGTCGTGGGCGATGCGCAACATGTGGGCGTAAAGGATGGCATCCGGTTCGGCTGGGCCATCGCGACTGCTGGAATCAGCCGTTTCGATGACCACCTTACCCCAAAAATCACGGCTGTTCATTTCATTCTCGATTTCCCAATAGTCAATACGATCACCAAAGCGATTGACCACGGTTTGTACGTAGGTTTGCCAGTGGGTGAGTAACTCGCTGGGGTTGACCCGATAGCCATGCGCAGGATTGCCGCTCAGATAACGCGGCCCATAGTCAAGCAGGGCGACCATCTCGATGTTTCGTGCTGCCAGTTCGCTGAGAAGCCGATCGAAGTCGTGATCAATGTCAGGGCTGTAATGGTATTGCCAGCGAAAGGCTTGTTCCTCCGGTTCCACCAATTCCCAGGGAATCTCTTCACGCGCCCAATGAATCCCCATTCGTTGCTGGGCATCGATTGCGGTTGTGAGGCCCTGCGTCCCCAGTTGAATATGCGGCGACATGATGCCGAAGCCATCAATGCGGGTCTTCTGCGGGATGGCTGCACCCGGAGCGCCTGGTAGGGGGCTATCGAGGCAATTGACCGGTACGTTCAAGAATGCCAGGATGGCCCGGGCGATAGCTGCGGCAAAATCGGCGCGCCGATGGCGCAGGAGATTGCCGTCGCCGTCCATGTAGGCCAGCTCGACGAGCGCTGACGGCGCCTGCCACCAGTGGATGTGCAGCCCACCGTGACGGCTGGCTGTTTCCGGTTTGCTGCCATGATTATTGAGCGCCAGGTCGGCGGCAACCTGGCTGCCAGCAGATTACCAATTGCTGTCTCTGTGCGTCGTTACCACTGACGCCGTTGACCGTGTACCAGGCCTCGGTACCGCTAATCGCAGGGTCGCCGCTGGCGTTACTATGAATTGACACGCCCAGCGCCGGCCGGTAGAAGTTCACGATCTCGTCAACGTCTTCGAGAGTGTGAGCAGAGTCATCGCCAGTACGCGTCAACAGCACAGTAACCGGACAGCGAGCCAGGCGGGCGCGGGTGAGGTGCGCAACGTCAAGGTTGATGTCTTTTTCGATCAAGTCCCTGCGTACCGCACCGCTGTCAATCGGCCCACTGACGCTGGCTGCCCAACCGTGACCTTGGCGAAGGATGACCAGGGGGTCAGCGGACTGGGCGGAGACGTTAGGAAGCCCATGGGATAGCATGATACGAACGACACAAACAATGACGCCAACAACGAGCGTCGTTCGACCCGCCAGCAAGCGCGATCTATTGAGCAGTGAGTTGTTCATATGCCGTTTTGGTTGCGATTCGTAGATAACAAACAGAATAGCTGGAATTACCAGGGCCATGGCGCCGCCAACAGCCTGATCGAATGACAATGCGCCATGTCGTCCTCAATAACGACGGACTGGCTGGCGAGCGTTGGTGGGCTCGTTCAGGACGGCAATACCCGCTGCTGTCGTGATGGCAAAACCAAGCACCGCGCCCCAGAAGCCCCAGGCCAGATGGACGCCGAGCACGGATGTCAGTAATCCGCCGAATGAACCGGCGCCAAGCCCCAGGCGTTGAACAGAGGGGGCGCTGACGAGCAACAGGGCCAGCAGCAGCCCGCCTCCGGCCGCGCCGGCCCAACCGGCCACCAGGCGCAGCGAGTCGGATCGAACGAATGGGCTGGCCGCAGTCAGTAGAAAACAAGACCCCGCAACGGCCAGCGCCAGCATGATCAACCAGCGTACCCAGGCGCCCAGAAACGGAAAGGAAAGCAAATCGGTTGCAGAAGGGGCGGTCACCGTCTGCAACCAATCCGCAATCTGAGGAACCGGCGCGGGCGCCAGGGTGCGAGCGGCGGTCAGCAGCGCGCCGACCGTTCCTTGCAGCAACGGCGGCAACGCCACTGGTTCGACCACGAGCCAGGGGGGAACCAGCAGGGCAAACAACACCCAGGCTGTGGAAACGAGTAATAGCCAACGTGACATAGATGTCCTCTGGTTCGCTCTCTGACCGCATCAACGCATCATCTTCAGGATGACAGTCTCCAGTTCATCACATTCGTTGATCAAGGCTCTGACAACCAACGCAAAGTAGTTGCTGTCAATCAAGTCCTGCTCGGCATTGTGCATGCACGAATACACCTGCTTTCCGCCAATTTCCTCGATGCACCAGAAACCGATCTTCTTCTCGGAGCTGCGCTTGAGGAGGAGCGTAGAGATATAATGCGGCACCTGATCATAAGAAGCAAAGCTGAACATGCTGGGCACGGAGAATTCCAGCGTCTTGTCATATTTGATGACATAGCAAGTCTGCGTACGCTGAGATCCCATGTTGAAACGCAAAATAGCGCGGACATCGTTGAGGTCCGCGATTTTCCAGCCCTGGCGAGCGCAGTATTGTTGAATGGTAGTGCGGAAATTGGAGCCGCTAAACAATGGTGCGAGTGACATGTGGTAATAACCTCCTCTGATAATCGGGCACAGAACCGTGTGACGCGCCCATCTCAGCAACTGCCGCGGTGCGCGTCACACGGTATACTAAGGCTTAGCTCATTCGATCCAACGCACGTTGTCCACCCCAACGTGCTATGATTTTATCATCATACTGATCGGCAGTGACAACCACCGCCATGACCGATGCTTTCAATTCAGGCTTGTCGCAGGTAGAACCAACGATGGCGTGCTCGAAGAATACATCGTCATCGCTGTCCAGGCCAAACCCGCCAAAGCGCATGTTGTCGGTCTCCCGGAGTAAGAAGTGCATCAGCTCCGATGTCGCCTCCGCACCCGTCACCACATAGGCGCGCGTATTGATGGTGGCGTCGTCGTTACCCCAGGGAATGACTCCAACCTGGGCAACGGCAGAACCAATCACAACCGCCATGGCCGGCGCGTCAGTGCGCAGCATGACGAATTCACCGAACAGTTCCTTCATCCACGGTACGATCTTCTCGTAACAGGCCTTTTGCGCGGCCGAGCGAAATTCCATGATACAGTCCTTTCTGTTCTATAGCGTCTCGACATGAACCACACTCTCGTGATAAGCTACACGTAACGAAGTTGCCTCCTTTCCGGGCACTGATGGCAAGTAACGAATCAATGCTGGCGCCACTTGTTCATCCAGCAGACGCTCCCAGCTCGCGCTGATTGCTGATGGTTCGTTGGTAGGTCATCAGCCAATCAAGCAAGCTGTCGTCCCATTGCAGATCAAGGCCCAGCTTGGAAACGCGCCGTGATATCGGCCAAAAGGTTGTTGCGAAGCCAGGAGCGCCCGGTCAACGGTTGCTGCTGTAATTGGGTGATCACAACATCCACTTGCGCCAATAACTCGGGCCCCAGAATGGACTCCAGATTTCGCAATTCTGCCGCGACGGGTGCTTGGGCCGATGCGTGGAATCCAAGCGGCTGCACAGTCAGCAATGGCACATCAACGGTGAGAATCGTAATCGTGTCACTCAAATAGCTGCGCTTACCGCGACTGTTCGTTAGGAAACCATCGCTCAGCGCTTGCGTCCACACATCACGAATGGTCGGGTGGCAGGCATGGACATGCTGGCACAGCACAACGCACCAGGGGGTTTGGGACAGACGATCGAGGAGCAATGAGTCGGCATAACCGACATAGCCCGGCGGTGCTCCAATCAGCATCGTCACATCGGCCGGATGTACGAAGCGGCTGAAATCGAGCGGCAGCACGCGCTCGGCCGAGCCAAACAAGGTTTCGGCCACGACCGTTGCCATATCGGCTGCCGCTTGGACGGCGTCGTCAACCAGTAACACGACGGCGTTGGGGCGTGTGGGGCGCAAATCGAGACCGCGTGCTGTAACTTCCAGGCGACCCACAAGCCGGTCAACACTTTGGTCATCCAGGCGGGTGCGGGCGGTCAACTGCTGGCGCAGACTATTCAGTCCGGCGCTGGCCTCTGGCGGCATGCCGATGAGGCGCTCGGCCACCGCACGGGCGTCAGCGACTTCTACAACTTGTTTGCCTTGGGTGAGACTGTAGGCCACCGTTTGTTCCAGCAGGTCAATTCCCCTTGTCAGGAAAGTGGCGGTTGCGCAGGTAGTGTTGGGCAAATCCACCAACCAGGGCAAGACGCCGTCACCGACCTGGACATGATGTGACTGCATCAACTCGTTGCGTAAACTGGCCAACACCGTCAGTGTCTGGGATGCCGTCAGTTCCTGGACACGAATCGGTTGAAAGCGCCGCTCCAGCGCCGCGTCTGGTTCGATGAAGCGCCGGTACTCGTCATCGGTGGTGGCCGCAATACAGGCGATCTCGCCGCGCGCCAGGGCCGGTTTGAGCAGGCTGGCAAGGTCACTGAGGCTCGGCATGCCGCCGGCGCCAATGAGGGTATGGACCTCATCAATGAAGAGAATGACGCCATCCTGGCTTGCCTCATGCAAGAGCGCCTGCATACGTTTTTCCAAGTCACCCACCATGTGCCCGCCCACGATGAGGGTCGAGGGCTGCAGCGCGATCAAACGAGCACCGAGCAAGGCGTCAGGCACGCCGCCACGCACGATCCGCTGTGCGAGGCCTTCCACCACGGCCGTCTTGCCAACGCCGGCTGGGCCGACCAGCAAAGGATTACGCTTGGTGCGCCGGCACAGGGTTTCGGTCATCAATTGGACTTCGGTCTCGCGTCCGATGATCTGGCTGAGCCGCCCTTCTGCCGCCTGGCGAGTGACATCGCGTCCAAATTGCTCGAGGAGGGGCGTGCGTTGACTCAGACGCGGCTCGTACTTGAATTGAGGGACGGGCGATGATAGTTCGCCTTCAGAGCCGATAGATGGTAATGCGGACATCGTATCCGGCCCTGGTGCAACTGGCAGCGCACCATCGCCCACCAACATGTAGTCGGCCGCGGCTAGAATCGTAACCGCCAAATCCCGTTCGGCAATACGGCTCTTGCCGCGGGCGACGGCCTGTTGGGCTGCCCGCTCGACAACCATCTCCTGGCTAAGCACTTCCCCGGTGCGTCCTGTGCGCAACTGGTCCGCAAGATACTTTTCCAGGGCAGAGGCGATAAAGCCCTTGGCCAGGGCCTCAGCCATCGCGCCGTGGCGCTCCATCAGCACCAACAGCCAGTGATTGACGCCAAGCTGTGCATGCTTGTTTTTCGTCTGCTGCTGCAAGGCGCCCTCTACCAGGCGCTGCGCCCCTTCGGCCAGCGGTAGAGCACCTGACCCCGACTCGGGCATGGTTTATCCTCCTCGAGTAACGCTTACCCTGCAATCCAGTTCGAGCAGAATTGGCAGGATAGATAGGACTGTCGTCACCAGGTCCGGCCAGCGACTCAGCCGCCCTGTAATTGGCTGTACAAAACAAAGACCACAATCAGCACTACAATGACACCCAGGAGGATCATCATCCCCGTTCGTTGGTTCTTGATCTTCTGAATCTCTTGCTGAGTTGCCTGGATGTCGGCCTCCGCGCGTGCAATGCGCGACAGTTCGGTCTGCAACTGCTGCAATGCCACCGCCAGTTCATCGGGCGCCACGTGTCCCGGGGTCAGCGCGGCGAGGGCCGTTACGACGCCGTCAAATTTGATCTGGGATTCCAGTTGCGCCAAGGCCGCGCCATGTCCTGACGCCTCATCGTACGCAGCCCAGATCTGGCCGCGTTCAGCAATTGCCCGGTCCAAATCACTTGTCAGAATTACTCCCGATCCTGCCATCGCAGTCACTCCTTCATCTATCCAATGATCCAATGATTAGCCGCATGAGGCGTTCGCCTCTCGAATCAATGACTGAACTTGTGGAAACTTGCCGCGGGCGTCAGCATGATAACGCGCATAAACGTCATAGTGCCCATAAGCCCCCTGCAAGTCCTGGTTGGCAAAGCGCAATTGCTCCATCACCTCGACAGCCTGCTCCTCGGCGCGCCGACCTTCTTCTTGGGCCGCTGTCATTTGACTCGCTGATTGGTCGAGAGATTCATCCTGCAGGTGCAACTGCTCAAGCAGGCGTTCATCGTCGGCCGCATGCGAATTCAGATAGCGACTGTCCACTTCGCGCGCCGCGTTGTCATCCCAAACCGGCATAATCTCCCGACGCAGCTCTTGCAGCACGCGCGATTGCTGCCCCATACGCCATAAAACTTCTTCAAGCATCGTCGTTCTCCAAAGCAAAGGGATAGCTTACAGTGTTGGGCGATTCAGAGCGAAAAGTTGTTCGGTGCGATATTCCAACTCTCGACGACCATCGCTAACGTAGCGCTGCGCGTCATCCTCCAATTGATCGGCGGCCTTCAGTTGGACGGCAGCCTGATCGGTCAATCCCTGGGCGTTACGCATGTGAGCCATCATGCTTTCGGCCGCCTCAACCTGCAAATCCACGCGCGATTGAGCGACCTGACACGCACGCGCAGCCGACTGCGCCATCTCCAGGCTGCGTTCGGCCGCGTTGACAGCCTCGCTCGCCTCCGCCTGCGCGCTTTCGCCGATACCGACCGCCTGCTGAGCCAGCGCCACGGCACGGCGGCAACAAGCCACACGCGCTTTGGCCGCCTCGACTTCCCTCTGCGCAGCTGCTACTTCCTGCTGCGCCTCATAAACGTGAGCCCTGCAGCCGCCACCGCATAGCGCCGCGTTGACGGCTCCTGCTTCACCGGCGCAACTGCGCCGTTCTTTGTCATTCATTCAAGCGTTGTACCTGGACTCCGCACTGGAGAGTTGCCATTCGGCGGAAGACAGTTCACGTCGCGCCAGCTCCAATTCCTGGATCGCCCGCGCCAGGCGAGCCTCCGCGCGCGCAAGCCAGGCCAGGGCCTTGCGCAATTCATCTTCCCAGGTCGCCAGTGTCTGGCGCGCCAGGTTCAACAGGCCAATGGCCTGCTGCAGCGTTTCATGCGACGTCGTTTGCGCGGTCAGCCCTTTGTCAGCCGCCGCCGCCACGGTCGTACTCACATCCCGGACCTTGAGCGCGTCCTGGTGAGCCTGGTTGACGACAATGGATGCCTGGTGCAGTCCTCGATCCACCGATTCGGTCGCCTGTTGCTGGACATAGGCGGCAGACGCAATCGTGTTGCCTGCCTGAGACGACCAACGCAGCAGTTCGTCGAGCAGGTCGCCAAGCGCCTGGATCACCTGGCGCGGATCATAAGCGCTCACCCGACCAGCCCGCCTTCCGTGCGATTGGCCTGACGTAAGGCATCAATGCGTTCATCCAGCATCCCGCTGATCTGATGCGTCTGCTCCAGGTATTCCTGGAACATGGCCGTGGTGCGTATCCAACCATGCTTGAATTGATCGGCTGCATCGCCTTCGTAGACAGCCGCAAAACGCTGCCAGACGCTGCTCAATCCCTGGAACTCGCTGCTCAGTTGGGAAACATGTCGCCCCAACACCCGATGATATTCTTCCAGTCCGGCCAAGAGAATTCGTGTATCAGCCACCGTATAGATACCTTTCCAGGGCATACGTCTTGATATACAGGAATTCGACATAACCCTGACTTTCGCCCTCGGCGTAACGCTTGAGGTGTTGTTGAAATGGCCCCCAGACCGCGTCGTAGCGCCGGCGCATTTCATCCTGCCAGATCGGTGAAACGCGATCGTGCTGACCCTGTAATTCGGCCAACGATTGCTTCAGACTTTGATTGAAGCCCACCAATGCCTGCGTGAAGTGCTTCATCATGACGAGTTGTTCGTCCATCTCTATGATTGCCTCCTAAACGCGCCGCGGCGGCAACTCGCGTCCCAGCATCGCCAGTTGATCGAACAATGATTCGCCAGCCGCCTGGGTGGCCGGATCGCTCGAATAGGGTTTGAAACGGATCGCCTGGTCGCTCTCCGTGTCCAGGTACAACGCGCAAACCGGGCTTGGACCTTCGATCTGCAGTTGCGATGCCTTGCGGCTGCGCACGAACGCATGCGATTCATCCTCTGACATCTGCAAAGCCACGCGGTGGCGGAAATGGACCAGGCCGCGACGCTCGTCAATGACATTGGTGAGCGGCCGCACCCCAGAGAAACTGAGGAGCAAATGAATGCCCAACGGCGCGCCCTCCAGGTACAGGCGCTTGAGCTTCTCACCGAGCGGTGAATCGGCCAGGCCGCCATAGGCGTCACTCTTGCGTCGCATCGGCTCGATCGTATCGAGCTCGGTCAACGTGACCACGAGAGAAGGCTCGCGCGCGGCCTGTTCTTCACTCAGACGGCGCCGGCGTTCGAGTTCTGTCAACAACTGATCGAGCCAGGGTTCCAGGTCCGCGCTGCTGCGGCTGAACTGGGCATCGAAGCCGGCCGGAGTCAGCACGCTCTCCTGCACGGCCCGCAGGACGTTGCTCCACTGCGCGCCCTGGATGCTGCGATCGAGCGTCATGAACCGGGTGGCGGCAGGAGAGCCATTCAAGGCCAGCGTGGTCAACGCGGCCGCCAACATGCCATACCGCGCGGCATTGCCGCTGCCGACGATCAACGCATGTTCACCCACCCGTCGCCGCAGAATCAGCATGGCCTGACCGCGCACGTTGAACTGCTGACCCAGCCACAGCACCCGCGGGTGTTCGGCGGCAAACCAGTCAATGACGCCCAGGCCGCCTGTTTCCACCTCTTCGCGGGCAAAGGCCTCCAGATCGCTAGCCGTCGGCCAGGTGCGATAGCGCAAGAGCGCCGTCACATACGGATTTTCGATCAGCACCGGCTGCGCCTTACCGTTGAACACCACCCGTCGCGGCAGGCTGTCATCGGGCAAGTTCTTCGCTTTTTCGATCAGCTTCTGCAGAACCTGGTCGCGGCGCGTCGCATTGAGATAAGCCACCTTGCCCGTACGGTTGGCCTCATCGTCGCCGCCCTGGTCATTGACCACGGCCTTGCCTGGCAGGTCGCAGGTGGCAATCAGCGCTTTGCCGCGGCGTCCGAATTCAGTCAACGCGTTGATGTCGGCCGACTTCATTTGCATCGCCATCAGCAGATGGATATTGCCGAAGATGCCGGTCTGGTTCAACATGCCGGCGGCGCCAAAGCGCTGCGAGGCGAGCAGCATGTGAATCCCCGCGCTGCGCCCTTGCTGTGACAACTGCAGGAGGTGGTTCGAGGCGATTCCGTCCTTGTCTCCTTCGAACAATTCCTGGTATTCATCCACCAGCAACAAGATGCGCGGCAGATTCCCTTCCGGCTGGCCTTTGGCCCGGTAGCTGCTGAAGTCGTTGACTCCCACGCGGGCAAAAATCGCGTTGCGATACTCCTTTTCCGCGATCAGGTCGGCCAACACGCTGCGCGACAGCTCGGATGACGAACGCAAGGAGACCACCTCGGCGTGCGGCAAATGCCGATAGGGCTGGAAACTCCACGCCGTCCTTGCCATCAATCAGATAGAGGCGCAGCTCCTGCGGGCTATAGCGCACGGCCAGGCCGCAGATCAGGACATGATACAGGTTCGACTTACCGGCGCCGGTCATCGCGCCCAACATGCCGTGTGCGCAGGGTTTGTTCTCCTGGTTGACGCCAAACCAAACGCGCAGCCGTTCATTGCCGGTGCGTGCGCCGATCGGCGCCTCGATGATGCGTGTACTGCTCTCGCCCCACCAGGAGTTTTCTTCCATGCCCACCAGGCTGTCCCAGTCCAGGATGCGCTCCGGCGGTTTGGCCTGGCTGAGAATCTGGAAGACCTGCCCCTGCCGATCGGGCGGCGGCGCAGCATCTACCTGCAGTTTCAGATTGAGCTTCGTGAACGTGCCTTCGTCATCGGCGCCAATATAAAACGCATTCTTGAAGCCATCCATGCTCAGATCACGTGGCAGTTCGATATCCTCGTCGAAGTGGATAAAGGTGTAGATGCCGGCTTTGGTGCCGGTATTGGCCACGCTCTGCAGGGCCTCGATCGCGCGGCGATCGTATTGATTGGGGAAGTCCGCGGCAAAAACGAACTGGAAGCGTTCATTGATGCGAATCTCGTCAGGCACCAGTTCGAACGACGTCACCGAGGCATCGAGATAAGCCTCGATGATGCGCTGCAGATCCTTCGTCACCTCATCCAGATCGCGTCGCACATCGCCCGAATTCTCGCGCACCAACGGCAGATAGCGGCGCATGGGAAAAGCCAGGCCGTTGCCGGCTGGATCGAGCAGCGTATAGCGCGTCTTATGGGGCAGCATCAGCGCGGTGCGCGTCACCAGCGCCTGCAGCAGGGCCGCGCCCTTTTCCACGCTGCGCCCCTTGCTCCTGATGATAATCGTGCGATTTTGCCCAATGAACGGCGCATAGGCCGGCAGTTGCAGACCGCCGTTCGTGCGCTGCTCGGTCAGGCTGCCCACGCGGATCACGGACGCTTCGAGGGATGTCGCGGCATCCCAGGTCTTCCAGCGCTCCTCGCGCCAACCGCCCACGGTTGCCAACGGCAGACTGGCCAGCGCCGCCTCGAAGCGCCGGGCATGCGCCTGGAGCTGCGGATTGAAATAATCGCCCAATTGCTGCGCCTGGCGTTTGCCATGCTCATAAATCGCCCGCGCCTGCTGACGACTCTGCTCGATTTCCTGGTTCAGCCCGGCAATGCGAGCCTCAAGTTCAGGGATGGATGATGCCATGTAATACCCTCCTCCTCATGTAGGATTAGTATAACAGAGAAAGTCTTTCACCGGTCTGTCATCTTTGTGTCAAAAGTCTGTCAACTTTTCGAGAATCATTGTTGATAACAGTATAAAGAGCATCCGACGACGGGTTTGTTGGCAGGATCAGTGATCTGAACGGCGCTTTTCGACGCCATCCCTCGTGACCAACTGGCTGCCCGGGGGCGCGTGCAAATCTGCAAGAACTCCAGAGCAGGTGGGGCGAATGCATTTCCTCAAGACCACGTTGTCTACATAGGCGCCCTCTGGATAAGTAACCGAGTAATCGGTGTAAAACTCAATAGCTACCCACACCTGTGATTGCCCAAGCAAGTTGCCTAAGATATAGACGTTGGTAAGATCGAGTGTCTGGTCAATCCATCCAGAGGAAATACCGGTCGTGCAATTGCCATAGAAGTTGGCGCCGTCAAGAGATGCAAAACGGCAGACCTCATCAAAACCCTGTTCTGAGTTGAGCCACAATTTGAATCGAAGATCATGGCGGTGGCGCCCTGCAGGCTAAATGGGCCATAAACCATCCAGGAATCGGTACGATCCGAGTAGTTGGCGCCGTAGCTCAAGAGCGCTGCTATCCGCGCCAGCGCCAATCGCCCAGCCGCTGTAGCCACCCGCATAGGGCCGGCAGGCTCGGCGACCCCAGTAGTACTCACCATAGGCCGCACCGTTGTTATCGAGGATTTGCCAGTTGCCAGGAAAGGTGCTTTCGAAGGTCTGATTGACCAACGTCAGCCAGTCCGGTGCAGGAGTGGGGGTGGGCGTTGGCGTCCAGGTCAGTGTGGGCGTCCGGGTTGCGGTGGGCGTCGGCGTCGAAGTACCGCGAATGAGGATGGCATCGGTGTGGGCGTCGAAGTTGGCGTCGGCGTCGGCGTGTTGGGTAGACCAAAAAGCGTACCGATAGATTCCAGTGGCGGCGCCGGCCAGCAGGAAATTACAGCGGGTCGGATCGAAAAGCAGACTGTAGACGCTGCCTGCAGATGTGAGATTCGCCGTGATGCTGCGCCAGTTGTT
>NZ_JADIZS010000042.1:0-44977 GCF_016704685.1 Candidatus Amarolinea dominans | reverse complement strand
CACAGCCACCAGCGGCATGCCATCGGGGTGTACGGCGTGACCGGTTCCGACAGCGGCTATGCCGGGTACTTCGTTGGCCGGGTGCATGTGCTCGGTGCGCTGAGCAAGTCCGCGGGGTCCTTCAAGATTGACCACCCGCTCGATCCGGCCAACCAGTACCTCTCCCACTCCTTCGTCGAGTCGCCGGACATGATGAACATCTACAACGGCAATGTGACTACAGATGCAGAGGGGCTGGCGGTGGTCATGCTTCCCGAGTGGTTCCAGGCCTTGAACCGGGACTTCCGCTACCAGCTCACCGTGATCGGCCAGTTCGCCCAGGCCATCGTGGCCCAGGAGATCAAGAACAATCGCTTTGTCATCCGCACGGATAAGCCGCAGGTCAAGGTCTCCTGGCAAGTGACGGGCATCCGCCAGGACGCCTATGCCAATGCCCATCGCATCCCGGTGGAGGAAGAGAAGCCGGCCGGGGAGCTTGGCCTCTACCTGCACCCTGTCGAGCTGGGCCTGGACGCAGAACTGGGCCTGGACTACCAGCGCAACCTCGACCCGCCGGAGTAATCCGAGCCGGGCGGGGTGGCGCAGTCAACGAAGGAGTCAACATGTCTGGCACAATGAGACAGAAACTGCTGATGGCGTTGGCCGCAGCCCTGCTGGCGACCGTGAGCATCCATGCAGGGGCCGCGTCCCTGAGCGGGCTGACGCCCGCGCGGGTGCTGGCCGGCCCCTGCGCGCCAGGTGCGTCCTACGACCCCGCCTGCGACGCAGACCACGACGGCGACGTGGACATCTTTGACATCCAGCTCGCGGCCGGCCATTGGGGACAGGCGGGGCCGTGGAGCAGCGGCAGTTGGGACCTGACCGGCAATGCGGCAACGGCACCCGGCACGCACTTCGTCGGCACCACGGATAACCAACCCCTCGAGCTGAAGGTCAACAACCAGCGTGCCCTGCGCCTGGAGCCGCACACAACCAGCCCCAACCTGGTGGGCGGCCACAGCAGCAACAGCATCACCCCTGGCGTCTATGGCGCCACGATCAGCGGCGGTGGCGCGACGGCCGGCCCCAATGCGGTCGGTGGCGCCCACGGCACGGTCAGCGGCGGGTACGCCAACAGCGCCGGCGGGCCTTATGCCACTGTGGGCGGCGGCTACGTCAACCTGGCGCCGGTCGCCTGGACCACGATTGGCGGTGGCTCGATCAACACAGCGAGCGGGACGTATGCCACGGTCAGTGGGGGATTCGGCAACACGGCCAGCGGCCCCTCGGCCACGGTCAGCGGTGGCGGCCGGCGAGACCCGGGCAACCCAGCCACGGGTAACCTGGCGACCGACAAGTGGAGCAGCGTAGGCGGCGGGGCTGGCAATCAGGCCGGTACCAACAACGGCAACGTCGAGGACGCCTGGGGCAGCACAGTGGCCGGCGGGGCTGGTAACCAGGCTCTTCACATCGCGGCCACCGTGGGCGGCGGCGAGAGCAACGTGGCCAACGGCCAGTATGCCACCATTGCGGGTGGGTCTGCCAACGCGGCCGGCCATTATGCCGCCGTTGGCGGCGGCGTAGACAATGCGGCCTACGGCGATTACAGCACGATTGGCGGTGGGGCATACAACCAGGCCAGCGGCCATGCAGCAACAGCCGTTGGCGGTGGCCAAAACACCGCGGGCGGAGCCTATGCGACGATCGGCGGCGGCCTGGGTAATATCACCAACGCCGGCTATGCCACGATCGGTGGCGGCGGACGGACCGACGCGCTCAACTCGGCGACGGCCAACCGCGTTACGGACGATTACGGCACGGTGAGCGGCGGTGGCAACAACCAGGCCGGTGACAATGCCGGCACGACCGGCGACCGGACGTATGCCACGGTCAGCGGCGGCGAAAGCAACACCGCCAGCGGCGCGTTCGCCAGCGTGGGTGGGGGGTCGCAGAATACGGCGAGCGGCGGCACAGCCATCGTTGGCGGCGGCGAGCAGAACCTAGCCAGCGGAGGCTGGGCCGTGGTGGGTGGCGGCACCGGCAACATCGCCAGCGGCCTGGCGGCGGGCGTGTTGGGCGGCTCGTCGAATACGGCCAGCGGCAGCTTCGCCAGTGTTGGCGGCGGTTTTGGCAATACGACGACCGCGGCGTACACGACGATCGCCGGCGGCGGACGCAGCAACCCGGCCGATCCGGCCACCGGCAACCGCGTCACCGACGATTACGGGAGCGTGGGCGGCGGCGGCAACAACCGCGCCGGCAACGCCGGCGGAACCAGCGATGACCGCCCCTACGCGACGGTGGCTGGTGGGTACGGCAACGTGGCCAGCGGTAGTTATGCCGCGGTGGCTGGTGGCTACGGGAACGACGCAACTGCGACCCAGGCCACGGTGGCCGGTGGTGTTCACAACGATGCGACCGGTGACAAGTCCTTCGTAGGCGGCGGGGAGGGCAACACCGCCTCGGGCATCGGTTCGGTCGTGGGCGGCGGCGCGTTCAACACGGCCAGCGGGACGAATGCCGTGGTCCCCGGCGGTGCGTACAACGAGGCGATTGGCAATTACAGCTTTGCAGCCGGCCAGCGCGCCCGAGCGCTTACGGTTGGGACCTTTGTCTGGGCCGACTCCCAGCCCTACAATTGGGCGATTTTTGACCCTGACGGGTGGGATGTACGAGCCACCGGTGGTGTGCTATTTAGCGTAGCCGTCAACGGCACCGGCGGCTCCACGGTGTTTTGCCAGCTATACGCAGATTCCAACGGTTGGGTCTGCAGTGATATTCGACCCAGGCCGGACAACCTGACGACAGTCAACGGATCAGAGGTGTTGCAGCGCCTGAGCCAGGTGCCCATCTCAACCTGGAGCACCACGCACGACGACCGCACAGTGCGCCACATTGGTCCGCAGGCGCCAGATCTCTACGCGGCGTTTGGGCTGGGCGAGGATGAACAGTCCCTCAACGCGCTCGACATGAACGGGATCGCATTCGCCGCGATCCAGGGGCTGTATCAGATGCTGCAGGAAGCGCAGAACACAAACCAGGCGCTGGCTGCCCAGAACGCCGGCCAACAGGCTCAGCTCGACAAGCTGAGCAGCCGGCTCGCCGCGCTCGAGCAAGCGCTGGGACAAAGTCGTTAGCCCTACTGCAAGCGGGAATAGACGTCACTTTTCCGTCCACGGAAACAGGCGCAATTCGTGCCCGCTTGCAGCATAGCCTGTTTTCGACACCCTAATGGGTAGGTCAGGCACTTGCCCGCCCCGCCGCAGAACGTTTGGCGGAAACGGAGTTCCTACAGGTTGTGTGCGATTTGCCAATGACCACAAACTGTTGTGTAGAAACATCTGTTCTATGCCGAAAACAGGCATAGAACAACATTCAGGAGGTATGAGTCATGATTCCCATCGTTCGTGTGACTGCCCTGGCAGTCGTGTTGATGTTCCTGGCGCTGGCGATGGGGCCGGCCAGCGCGCAGGAGCCGCCGGAAAGCCCTGAAGTGGGCGTCTGCCTGGCGGGCGGCGGCTATGCCTCGGGCTGCGACGTTGATCAGGATGGCGACATTGACGTCTTTGATATTCAGTTGACCGCCGGCCGCTGGAGCACCAGCGGCAGCTACACCTCGGGTCACAACCACTGGGGCGAGACGTGGACGGGGGCCTCCGGCGCGCACGGCCTGCGAGTTGAGCACACTGCCGCCAGCGGCGACACCTCCGGACTGGTGGGTGTGTCCGCCAGCATGGCAGGCCGCGGCGTCTTTGGCTATGCATCCAATACAAACGGCCAGAACGACGGCGTGCTTGGCATCAGCGAGAGCAATGGGGGTCGCGGTGTGCGCGGCCTGGCGACGTCCACCAGCGGTACGACCTTTGGCATCTACGGCGAGTCCAACGGCAACTCCGGCAGCGGTGTGTTCGGCTACGCCTCATCCTACACCGGCACGACGAACGGCGTGGGCGGCGTGTCCACCAGTAGCAACGGCCGTGGCCTATATGGGTCTGCCGTCGCCGCCAGCGGCGCAACCTATGGTGTATACGGCGAATCCGTCAGCACGACTGGCCGTGGTGTATACGGCGTTGCAACCAGCACCAGCGGTCAAACCTATGGAGTGCTTGGTGCGTCTGACAGTTCATCTGGTCGCGGCGTCTTCGGCGTTACAACCAGTACGAGCGGTCAGGCCTATGGGGTCCTTGGCCAGTCCAGCAGCACGGATGGCCACGGTGTGTCTGGCTCCGCATTAGCCGCCAGCGGACCAACCTATGGGGTGTACGGCACGTCCAGCAGCACCGGCGGTATCGGCGTGTATGGCGCTGCCACAGCCGCCAGCGGCACGACCCACGGGATGTACGGCCAGTCCGCCAGCACCGATGGCCGCGGGGTGTATGGCCGGGCCACCGCCACCAGCGGCGCCACCTATGGGATGTTCGGCCTGTCGGCCAGCAGCGGAGGCCGCGGGGTATATGGTCTGGCCTCATCTGCCAGCGGCACAACCTATGGGGTACATGGCCAGGCCAGCAGTCCCGATGGCCGCGGCGTTTATGGCTACGCCCCATCCACCAGCGGCAGCACCTTTGGTGTCTACGGCCAGTCCGCCAGCACCGATGGCCGCGGCGTTTATGGGGTCACGACAGCCACCAGCGGCACTACCACCGGGGTGTACGGCTGGTCCGACAGCGGCAATGGCCGCGGCGTGTATGGTTATGCTTCAGCCGCCAACGGCACCAACTACGGGGTGCGTGGCACGTCCGAGAGCACCACCGGCCGCGGTGTGTACGGCTATGCGGTCGCCAGCAGCGGCACCAACTATGGCGTGTACGGCGCGACCGAATCTGCCAGCGGCTATGCCGGGTACTTCAGCGGACGCGTGCATGTCAGCGGCACGCTCAGTAAGTCGGCCGGCTCCTTCAAGATTGATCATCCCCTGGACCCGGCCAACCAGTACCTCTACCACTCCTTCGTCGAGTCGCCCGACATGATGAACATCTACAACGGCAACGCGACGCTGGACGGCGACGGCGAAGCCTGGGTGGAACTGCCGGCCTGGTTCGAGGCGCTGAACCGGGACTTCCGCTACCAGTTGACGCCCATCGGCGGGCCGGGGCCGAATCTCTACATTGCCCAGGAGGTGAAGGGCAACCGCTTCCAGATCGCGGGCGGCAGCGCGGGGCTGCGGGTTTCCTGGCAGGTGACGGGCATCCGCCAGGACGCCTACGCCAACGCGCACCGCATCCCGGTGGAGGAGGAAAAGCCGACCGACGAGCGCGGTCTTTACCTGCACCCCGTCGAGCTTGGAAAGCCAGCGGAGCTTGGCCTGGATTACCAGCGCAGCCGGGAGCGGTTGGAACAGCCGTAGATGGAGAGGCTCTTATCATGAGCACGTTCGTTCTCATTCACATGGTATGTTTCATGGCGGCTGGCGCTGGAAGAAGGTGCTGCCCCTGCTGCGCGCAGCAGGGCATGTGGTATAATTCCCTCCGACTCGCAAGCAATCAGAGGAGCACAAGATGACAACCAATTCACCAACCTGGGCCGATACCCTCGTCCATCTCCTTGCGCTGGCTTCCCGGCTGGAGGACGAAGGGCAGTACAACCTCGCCAAGCTGACGCGCGCGATCGCCGATTCGCTGAGCCGCCAGGCCGCCTATCGGATGGCCGCGCCCATCGCTACGGATGAACTCGCCGCCGACCTCAAGCAGACCGCGGCCGCGCTTGCCAGCCTGAATGTGAGCGCCGCGGCGCGGTCGGCCCTCGAACAAGGCGCCGACGTGATGGCCGGCGGGAGCATGCCCCTGATTACCACCATCCCGCACCCCCATGTCTGCCGCACCTGCGGGCATCTGCTGCTCGGCGCGCCGGAGACGAACTGCCCGACCTGCGGCGCCTGGCCCGGCACCTACCAACGCTTCATGCCCAACTACTGGCTCGACGCGTTCGAGCCGTTGGCGGCCATCGAACGTCTGCGCCAGACGCCGCTCGACGTGGCAACGCTGCTGGAAGGACTCACGGAGGCGCAGTTGAACCAGGCGCCGGCCGGCGGCGGTTGGGCGATTCGCAACGTCCTGACGCACCTGCGCGACGCGCAAGATGTGCTCGCTTTCCGGCTCGACCTCTTCCTGCAGGAAGAACACCCCCTGCTGGAAGCGAAGGCGGTTTGGACCTGGGCGGCCAACGAGGGGGAGCGTCCGCCCACCGCGCTGGAGATCTTCCGAACCTACCGGGCTGCGCGCACGGAAACGTTGCACAAGCTGGAACAGATGCCGCTGACGCACTGGTGGCGCACGGGCCGGCATCAGGAGTTCGGCCAAGTGACGCTGCGCCAGCAGGCCAGCTACTTCGCCGCGCACGAGCTGACCCATCTCTCGCAGATCGGCGTGCTGCGCCGCACCTGGCCGTCGAATGGCCCGGCGTAATGTCTGGAAGCGCCCGCGCTGGCCAGCGGCCACCTGCAGGCCGGAGGTTTGCCGGTGCGCGATAACGTGCGCGTGGGTAACAATGTGCTGGTGCAGGGCGGATTGAGCGTCGGGCCAGCCGGCGCGCTCATCGGCGGTGACGCAGCCGTGGAAGGCGATCTGGGTGTGCTCGGCGGCCTGGTAC
This sequence comes from Candidatus Amarolinea dominans, assembly GCF_016704685.1. Classification (NCBI taxonomy): domain Bacteria; kingdom Bacillati; phylum Chloroflexota; class Caldilineae; order Caldilineales; family Candidatus Amarolineaceae; genus Candidatus Amarolinea; species Candidatus Amarolinea dominans. The sequence continues at coordinate 38,410 of NZ_JADIZS010000042.1, read as the reverse complement.
GACCACGACGACGTGCAGCGAGTGGTTGCCGAGCTGCGGACGCTGGCAACCGATGTCACGCTGGAGCTGTGGGGGCCGTCGCCCATCGTGCCGCAGCCGATCCGTCCCGGAGGCTGACGGCGACGAGCGTAGACGCCAGGATTCTACGCCTACCATCTGTACACGGTGCGCCGGCATCTTGGCATGGCCAGGCGTTACTGTGCTGCGATCGAGGGATGATGAAAACGGTCAATCAGCAAGTGAAACCACCCGCGGCTCAATTCCATAGGCAGGTCATCGGCGAGGTCGAGCTGATTGCGCTGAGCGACGGCGGGATCAACTACCCGGCGGCCATGATCTTCGGGAACGTGCCGCCGGAAGGCGCAACGCGTTACGACCTGCCAGGGCGTCAACTGTTTCTCCCCTACACGCTACTCCTCATCAGAAGGGGACGCAGCCTGACGCTGTGCGACGTTGGCGCCGGCGATCTCGGCAACCCGGGCGATCAGGCATTCCCCGGTCTCGACCACAGGACGTCGCGCACCAACCTGCTGGTCCCCAGCCTGTTGGCGGCGGGGATCGATCCGGGCGAGATCAATATCGTCCTCATCACACATGCTCACCCCGATCACGTCGGGGGGATGCTTGACGCTGAGGACCGGCTGGTCTTCCCCAATGCCCACTACACCATCGCGCAAAGGGAGTGGGACTACTGGATGGCGGCCGATCCTGCGACGGCCGGAGCAGCCGCCCTGCGCGGGCATCTCGAGCAACTGATCGCAACGGCCAGAAAGGCACTCGATGCGATTGCCGGGCGCGTCACCCTCGTGCAAGGCGACGAAGAAGTAGCGCCCGGCATTCGCCTGGAATCCACGCCTGGGCACACGCTCGGCCACATGATGGTCACGATTGCAGCGGGCGGCCAGACAGTCTACAACATCAGCGACCTGGTGGTGCATCCGCTTTTCATCGAACACCCGCAATGGGCGCCGGCCATTGACATGGATGCCGGGCAGGCCGATGCAGTGCGACGCCGGTTCTTCGCACGCGCCGCCGCTGAGAACGCGCTCGTTTTCGGCCATCACCTCGGGCCGTTCCCCAATCTTGGGCGAATCGTGCAGTGGGGCGATGCGTGGCAGTGGCAGCCAACGTGAGTAGCTGGTCATCCATGCTCGTCGAGACCGTCGCCATCACCCTGTGCAGCACGGTCGTGAGGGACAATGCCTGAGCTTACCTACGCCTCATTCATGGTCCGCCTGTGGCGCGAGCCGGCCGGGGAAGCCGTGAACCGCGAAGCGCCGGTCTGGATGGGCGAGCTGGAGTCCATCCAGATCGGCCGGGCCTGGCAGTTCCAGGGGCTGGAGCCGCTCTTGCCGCTGTTGGCCGCGCACCGTCCGTGGAGTTACGGATTATGCCTGAAAACACCCGTCTCCCCATCTTCGAACGCTGGGCTGCGCGCTACGATCAATCGGTGCGCACCGACCAGGGCATCTTCGCCAGCTACGATGAGGTGCTGGACGCGGTCGTCCGCGCCGCGACGGTCGCGCCGGGCATGCGCGTGCTGGAACTGGGCATCGGCACCGGCAACCTGGCCCAGCGCTTCGTGACGTTGGGCTGCGAAGTCTGGGGGACGGACTTCTCGCCGGCGATGCTGGCGATTGCGCGGGAGAAGGTTCCGCAGGTCACGCTGATCCAGATGGATCTGACGGCCGAGTGGCCGGAAGCCCTGCAGCAGCGCTTCGACCGCATTGTCGCCAACTTCGTGCTGCACGAGTTCGACCTGGCGACAAAAATCAGCCTGTTACAGCGGCTGGCGACCCATCATCTGATGGCGCAGGGGCTGATCGTCGTCGGCGATGTGGCCTTTGCCACGGCCGAATCACGCCAACAGTCGGGCGCAGAGACGTGGGACGAGGATGAGTTTTACTGGGCGGCCGATGAAACGATGGCCGCCTGCGCCGGAAGCGGGCTGGAGATCGCTTTTCGGCCGTTTTCCTGGTGTACCGGCGTCTTTGTCGTCCGGTTGAGTTCACTGATGAATGACGAATTGGTAAAGGCGGTCCAAGTCGCGAAAAAAGAGGCTCTACCAATCGGTAGAGCCTCATGGATTGTCTCTAATTGGCTGGCGCCACCGTTGCGCGCATCTGATCCACCCGCTGTTGCAGCCAGACGTTGACCAGGGTCTGTGTGCTGACCTGGCGTTGCCTGGCGATGCGGTGCAGATCGTTCATCAGCTCCGGTTCGATGCCAACCAGGGAGCGCCGTGCGGTAGGATCGAAGGTCATCTCGACCTCATAGATGTCGCCAGCAAGGCCCCCCAGCCGTCTTGACAAAGATGTTGGGATTTCGAGCCTGTGATATACTACGCCGATCAACGTCACGACAAAGTGAAAGGAGCTTGTGATGAATTCGAGGGTTCGTTTCGTGATGTGTGTGGTGACGCTGGCGACGCTGGCGCTGAGCATTGGGCCGACCAGTGCGCAGGAGGCGCCGGATGGCCCCACCGTAGGCGCGTGCGCCGCGGGGGCCGGCTATGCCTCGGGCTGTGATGTGGACCAGGATAGCGACGTTGACATCCTGGATGTGCAGTTGACGGCCGGGCGCTGGAATTCCAGCGGGGCGTACGCCCCGGGTCACAACCACTGGGGGGAGACGTGGACCGGCGCGACGGGCAGTCACGGTCTGCGGCTGGAGCACACGGCCGCCAGCGGCTCCACGAGCGGCATCGTGGGTCAGAGCGCCAGCAGCGACGGCCGCGGCGTTTACGGCTATGCCAGCGCGGCCAGCGGCCCAACCTACGGGGTGCGCGGCCAGTCCGACAGCACCGGTGGCCGCGGGGTGTTCGGTTATGCTGCCGCTGCCAGCGGCACAACCTACGGGGTGCGCGGCCAGTCTGTCAGCACGTCTGGCACCGGTGTGTCTGGCTGGGCCTCGGGCGGCAGCGGCGAAACCTATGGAGTGCATGGCCAGTCTGACAGCCCGTCTGGCAACGGTGTATTTGGTTATGCCACCGCCGCCAGCGGCTTCACCTACGGGGTGTACGGCCAGTCGGATAGCTCATCCGGCCGTGCTTTGTACGGATATGCCACGGCTGCCAGCGGAGAAACCTATGGTCTGCTTGCCAAGACCGACAGCACCGAAGGACGCGGGGTGAGCGGTTGGGCCACGGCCGCCAGCGGCGCCACCTATGGCATGCATGGTACTGCGCAAAGCACGGCCGGGCGTGGGGTGTATGGCTCAGCTTCGGCCACCAGCGGCCTGACGTTCGGGGTGTACGGCACGACCGCCAGCACCAGTGGTCGCGGGGTGTACGGTTATGCCACAACGAGCAGCGGCACGAACTATGGCGTGTACGGGGTGACCAATTCTGCCTTGGGCTACGCAGGCTATTTCATCGGCGCCGTGCATGTCAACGGCACGCTGAGCAAATCGGCCGGCTCGTTCAAGATTGATCACCCGCTTGATCCGGCCAACCAGTATCTTTCCCACTCGTTCGTCGAATCGCCCGACATGAAGAACATCTACGACGGCGTGGCAGTTCTGGACGCCAACGGCGAGGCCGCGGTGACGCTGCCGGCCTGGTTCGAGGCGTTGAACAAGGACTTTCGCTATCAGTTGACGCCCATCGGCGGCTGGGCGCCGCTCTACATCGCGCAAGAGATCCAGGGCAATCTTTTCCGCATCGCGGGCGGCCAGCCAGGCATGAAGGTCTCCTGGCAGGTGACGGGCATCCGCCAGGACGCCTACGCCAACGCGCATCGCATCCTAGTGGAGGAGGCGAAGCCGGCCGAGGAGGCCGGGCTGTACCTGCACCCGCTGGAGTTGGGGCAGCCGGCGGAGTTGGGGCTGGATTACCAGCGTTAACGTCAGCCGTGCGGAGCGGTTGGAGGCAGAAGATACAGAATCATGTCGAACCGCTCCCGCGAGCGTAACACGCTATTGTGTGCTATAATGTGATAAGACTGGCGCAAGCAGAGTGCCAGACATCAACTTTTAGTCCATCTCAGCCAAGAGTCGTGGCCGCCGGCGGATATGAGCAAGTTCCTCGCGGTGCGGGCGAAGTACGACGTCTACGATCCGCCCGTCAGTTGACCCAGTGACATCACGGTCTCACAAGGAGCATTCAATCTCAGAATGACATCCGTAGCGATAGCGAGCTTTGCGGTACTGCCAATCATGATAAGGAGACGATCACTATGAACATTTTCCTATGGGTCCTGCAAGTCCTTCTCGGTGTTTTCTTCCTTTTTAATGGGATCGAACACTTCACTCTGCCGCCGGGCCTGCCCGCGCAGATGGCCTGGATGTACGACCTCCCCGGTGGCCTGCACCTCTTCAGCGGAACGGCCGAGATACTGGGCGGTCTCGGCCTGATCCTGCCCGGCCTGACTCGCATCCAGGCCCGGCTGACACCACTCGCCGCGCTCGGCCTCGCCATCGTCATGGTCGGCGCGGCAGCCTGGCACATCACGCGCGGCGAATTCCCGAACGTGATCATGAACATCGTCGTGGCGGCGCTGATGGGCTTCGTGGCCTACGGCCGCTGGAAGCTCCGCCCGCTCAAGGATAGAGCCGCATCGTAGCCGAAGTGTCGCCATGAAATGGTTCTATTGGACATCGTTCAGGGTGTGACTAATGTCGCTGTGCGCTTTTCGGCGTGTGTGTTACACTGCCGATAACCCTAACGAACGCAAGGAGCATATCATCATGACCACTGCCGCCGATACCCCCTTCATCTGCATTGACGACTTGCTGGCCCAACTGCCGGACATCCCGCCAGACAGCATCGTCAGCCGCACCTTCTATGGAGACGATCGCGTCAAGGCTATCCTCTTCGGTTTCGCGGCCGGCCAGGAACTGTCAGAACACACGGCCGCCAGACCCGCCATCCTGCATTTCCTACAGGGTCACGCCCGCCTGACGCTGGGCAGCCACGCGACGACGGCTGATCCGGGCGCCTGGGTTCACATGCAGCCCGGCCTGTCGCACAGCGTGTTTGCCGAGACGACGGTCGTGATGCTGTTGTACCTGGTTTAGGTCTCTCTGTAGAACAGGAAAGAATAGGAATGAAATGAGACAACCATGAACTGGAAACAGGTTTTGCAGCAGGCTATGGCAGTGACCCTGGTGATGTTGTTCTTGGCTGGATGTGGAAGCGCCATACCCACTTCGGTCGTCGAAGCTCCGGCTCAAACACCAGAGCCGCCAGCGCCGACCCCACCATCCGCTCCGCCAACACCTGGCTCTGGACCAAAGTCCGGGGCGTCTGGCCTCGGCGACTCCTTGTATCCCGGCTTCGGTAATGGCGGCTATGATGTCCAGCATTATCGCCTTGACTTGACCGTCAGTGATGTTGGCGCCAGTACCCTAAACGGCGTCGCTACCATCGAAGCAAAGGCGACGCAAGATCTGATCGCTTTCAACCTGGACTTCATCGGTTTCACCATCGCGGGCATCACCGTGGATGGTCAGCCAGCCGAGTTCAGCCGCAGCGGGCAAGAATTGACGATCACGCCGGCAACGCCACTTGACGCAAACGAGCTCTTCACGGTCGAGGTAACCTACCACGGCGCACCTGAAGCGATTGAATCGGTTGCGATCCCTGTGCCGACCGGCTGGGTGAATTTTGGTCGGGGAAGCTTCGTGTTGAGCGAACCCGACGGCGCTGCCAATTACTACCCGGTCAACGACCATCCCCTGGACAAAGCGACCTACACCTTCCGCGTCACCGTGCCCAAACCCTTCGCGGTTGCGGCGAATGGAGTGCTGGCTGACACGATTGATCACGGCGATTCCACCACCTTTGTGTGGGAAGCCCGTGATCCGATGGCAAGTTATCTGACCACGGTGAACATCAGCGAGTTCGAAGTCGAAACCGAGGAAGGCCCGAATGGGATACCAATTCGCAACTACTATGCGGTGGGATTGGACGCAGCGATACGCGCACCTTTCGCCCGCCAGGCGGAGATGCTCGCCTTCTTTGGCGAAATTTTCGGCCCGTACCCCTTCGCGGTGTATGGTTCGGTGGTGATGAATACGGAGGTTGGCACCGCCCTGGAAGCGCAGACGATGGCGATCTTCGGCGTTGACATGATCAATCTTGAGGACATCTCGTCCGCTGAGCGGATCATTGCCCACGAAGTCGCGCATCAATGGATTGGCAACAGCGTCAGTCTGGCGGATTGGAGCGACATCTGGCTGAATGAAAGCTTTGCGGCTTATGCGGAGGGGTTGTGGGTTGAACACACAGAGGGGCGCGAAGCTCTTGATGCGTGGGTCAGAGACCAATACGAGCATGTCGTTGATTCCCGAGAGAAGATGACCCCGCCGGGCAAACCCGCGGCTGACAGCCTGTTCAACGGCGGGGTGTACGCCTGGGGGGCGCTGGGACTGCACGCGCTGCGGCTCGAGGTTGGCGATGAGGCCTTCTTCGCTATTCTGAGGACCTATTTTGGCCGCTTCGAGGGTGGCAATGTCAGGACTGCCGATTTTATCGCCGTGGCGGAAGATGTCAGCGGACAGGAATTAGGGGCGTTCTTCGATAGCTGGTTGTATAGCGAGGAAATTGCCCCTATGCCTGCGCTGGGGCTGAAGTAGGTACACCACTGATCAAGGCGGTAAAACCTTTCACGAGTCGCATCTCAATTGCTTCGATACGCGGCCACGCGATCCTGACGCCGCGCCAATTCGCTCGTGTAGCGCCGGCCCAAGGTGTCAGCATGGGTCGCGATCCACGCGCTGAGCGCGGTTGCGCCGGCCGGTTGGGCATCCACATAGAGTAGATTCGCCATCAGTCCGGCGATCTCCTCGTGCGTGATGGTCACATCGCCGACCAGCGCGCCGACCGCACGACCGACCCAGTAGCCCACGGCCGGCGGCATGCCGATCACCGGCCGCCGTGCGCCGATCAAGCGGCCGATGGTCCCCACCATCTCCCGGTAGGTGAACGTTTCGGGGCCGATGGCGTTAATGATCGCGTTCTCCCGCGCCGCGCCCTGCACCACGGCCAGGGCAGCCAGGTCATCCACGTAGATCGGTTGCAGCTTGTAGGCGCCGTCGCCGAAGACGCCGAAGATGGGCAGGCGGCGCAGCAGCCAGGCGATGTTGTTGATAAGGATGTCCTCCTTACCGAAAAGCACCGTGGGCCGCAGGATGGCATACGACAGACCTGACTCGATCAGCGCCCGCTCCAACTGGGCCTTGCCGCTGAAGTACTCCAGCGGCGAGTCCTCCGAGGGGTTGGTGATGCTCACTTGCACGATCCGCGCCACGCCGGCGCGTTTGGCCGCCTCGAAGAGCACGAGTGTATTGCGCACTGCGTCCGCGTGGCGAAAGAGCGGGTGGTTGAAACGTACCCAATAGGTGTTGTAGAGCACCTCGACCCCCTGCAGCGAGCGCGCCAGCTCGTCAGGCCGGTCGAAGTGGAACGGGTAAATCCGCAGCCGGCCTCCGAACGCGTTGGCGCGGTCGGTCGAGTTGGTGAGGGTAATCGTCGGCTGGCCCTGGGCAAGCAGACGTTGCGCAATGTACTTGCCGGAATAGCCGAACGCGCCGGTGACGGCGTGGATGGGAGCTTCTGTCATTGATTCCTCTGACTCTGTTCAGTAACCGGCTCTGACTTCCAGTCGCCGATGGCGCGTTTTTCCTTGTCGAAGGCAATGCCGATCAGCACCACCGGTTTGCCGCTGGCGCGGTAGGGCCGGTCGTAACCGCGCGCCCGAATCTGATCGAGCGCAACCTGCGCGCTGGTCATCTTGAATTCGATGATGTAGATTCTGTTGGGCAGTTCCAGCACCGCGTCTATACGGCCATGCGCCATGACCTCTTCGGCGTTCACCTCGAAGCCAAGTACGCTGAGGATCAGATAGACCAGTGAATGGTAGTAGGCTTCCAGCGGAAGATGAATGGTGTGAGGAATGCTGGCAAAGACCGAATTGAGGATCAGCACAAATTCTGCGATGGAATCGCGGCGCAGCGCCTTCTGCAGCCTGCCTGTCAAGGAAGATGGAAGGGCGCCTACCCGTGGCCCCAGATAATCCGCCAGCAAGTATTGCCTGAAAGCCTGTGCCACTTCGTGATTGGGGTAGCCAAGCCGGTATTCGGTGCCAGCGACAGAGGGCAGTCTCTCTCGAATGGTGAGATAGCCGGTCTGAAATAGCAGGGAGACCGCATCTATGTGATTCACGTCGGCCGAATCGAGCAACCGGTTGTCGGCATAGATTTCGTCCAGTTCATAGGCGGCCACCTGGTTGCTGCGCAGGAGTTTGATCAAGAAACTGGGCGTGGCGGTGGCGAACCAGTGATTCTCGAAGCTCTGCAGTTCGAAGAAGACCAGCGTGGAGAAGGGCACATAGAGCGTCTGCTTGCCATCCCAGGAAAAACCGTTGTACCAGAAGCGGATCGCTTCCACCATCTCCGGCCGGCTGACTTCGAAGCGTGCGGCCAGGGCTTCGATGCGGTCGGGGAAGTAGCGCTCCAGTTCCTCCTGCGTGTAGCCCACCAGGGTGGCAAAACGCTCGTCCAGGGTGATGTCGAGCAGGTTGTTCAGATCGGAAAAGAGCGACAGCTTGCCGTACTTGGAGATACCGGTCAGGAAAGTCCAGTGGATGTGGTTGGACGCGGTGGTCTTCAGCACCGAATAGAAATTTTTGAGGGTGGCGATATGCTCGGCCACCTTCTGCTCATTCTCCAACAGGTCGGTGATAGCCCGGTCGTACTCGTCAATCAGTAGCACGATTTTTTGTTCTGCGGACAGGTGAACGATCAGTTCCTGGAATTTCTCTTTGTAGTGTTCAGCCTGCAGTTGAATTTGATGCTCGGCGGCCAGGCGATCCAGGTGATTGGTCAACGCCAGCTCCAACGGCTGTTCGTGATAGTCCAGATCGTTGAAGTTGATCACCAGCACCGGGCGCGGCCGCCAGTCAACCTTGTCTTCGATCCAAAGCCCGCGGAAAAGCTCACGATGTCCCTGGAAGAGATGCTGCAGCGTGGAGACCAGCAGCGACTTGCCAAAACGCCGCGGCCGCGATAAGAAGACGAAGGTTCCTGTGTTGATCAGCCGATGGATCAGTTCAGTCTTGTCAACGTAGAGGAAATTGCCTTCGCGCAGCGAGTCGAAGAACTGGATACCGATCGGCAGCTTTTGCATGGCGTTATTGTAGCACAATTGCGTCAGAAGTTGGAAATCACCCTCACGATCGGGGTTGATTCGCATCGTTATGATCTGTATCGTGCGGGTATTCCATCCACAGAAAAGTATTCCATCCACAGAAAACAGGTCATCAAGCAGGCAGCCGGCACTGACTGCCGCCGCCGAGTGAATTAGGGTCGCCCGGCGCTCGCCACCGACGCCGGCCACCAGGACGGCGTCGGAATGGCCCCGCGGCCCGCCAGCCCGCTGTGGTTGATGGTCACCAGGCGGTCGCCCTGCGAGGCGCCGACGTTGTACGGCGTCGCATTCGGGTCCGCGCCTTGCCCCACCTCTACCCACCACATGTAGACTTCGCCTGACGGCCAGCCGGCGGGAATGCCCGTCAGGTTGACGCAAGCTACGTTACCCAGGAAGGCCGTCGTGGCGGTTTCGCCGGTCAGCCAGTTGTAGAGCGCCAGCCGGTAGGTGTCGGTAGCTACGCCGCGCGGAGTCCAGCAGAACTGCGCCGGCAGCGTGACCTCGGCTCCATCCTCTGGCGAGACCAGTGCGACATCGGCCACGTCGAAGTCTCCGCCCCAGGCCGTCGCGCCTGCGGTGTAGGCGGCCAGCCGGTTGCCCCACCAGCTCCACAGATACCCCTCACCAGGGTTGGGGTCGTCGGGGGTGTTCAGGTAGCGCACCGCATAGAACTCGCCCGCGGCCAGCGCCGGCGCGCCGACGAAGAGATAATTGCCGTTTGCGGCCGTCATCGTCGTGGCCTGTGTGCTCCAATCAGCGCCGTTCCAGCGCTGGAGGTCCAGCCGTAAACCGCCCGCGGCCGTGCCGTGCGAGGTGACCCGACCGTAGATGCCATTGGCAGACGCTGTGGCTGTGGGGGTAGCGGTTGGCGTGCGCGTGGGCGTGACGGTGGGCGTGCGGGTGCGCGTGGCGGTCGGTGTGTTGGTCGGCGTGCCCGCAGACGCGGTGGGCGTGCGCGTGGGCGTGACGGTGGGCGTGCGGGTGCGCGTGGCGGTCGGTGTGTTGGTCGGTGTGCCTGCGGACGCGGTGGGCGTGCGCGTGGGCGTGGCGGTCGGTGTGCCTACGGACGCGGTGGGCGTGCGCGTCGGGGTACGCGTCGCGGTCGGTGTGCGCGTGGGCGTGCTGGAAGCGGCGGAGGTCGGCGTGACGGTCGCGGTGGCCGCGCCAGAACGGCAGCCGAAGTCCTGCGCCCAGTAATGTTTGTAAGTGCTTGCTGCGTTGTAGCCGTAGCCGACGCCAATCTCGCAGACCAGGGGATTGAGGAGATTGGCGCGATGGGGCGGGCTGTTCAGCCAGGCATTCACCACTGCTTCGGCTGAGTCCTGCCCCCAGGCGATATTCTCAGCAATCGTGTAGTGCGGCGAGTAACCGAAGCCGACCAATCTCGTGGTCATGTCACGGCCCAGGCGATCAATATGGTTGGCGCTGATGTAGTTATACGCCGCCATGTCCCCGGCGAACCAGGCGGCCGCATTGCCCAGGTTGGCCTGTGTTTGCAGCGGCGGCAGGCCGTTTTGGCTGCGCGCAGCGTTACTCAGCTCGATGACCCGGCGCACAAAATCGTTGCTGGTCGTGGTTGGCGTGGCCGTGGGCGTGCGCGTGGGCGTTGGCGTGGGGCCGCCCCCGCCCGCGCGCCGCAGCAGCGGCAGATACAGGCGTGACGACTGCATCCGGAACCGGGCCGCCTGGAAGCTGGTCTGCTGGTCGAAGCTCACGCGGACGCCGAAGGTGTACTCGCCTTCCGGTGAGGTGGGCAGTCGCCCTTCCAGCGTCAGCGTGTTGGCGCCGGGCGCCAGCGTGCGCGTGCCGCTCTCGGAGAGCGCCGGGATCGCCTGGCCGCGCGCATCCACCAGGATCAGGCTGTAGGTCGCGGTCACATCCTGCCCCACGCGGCCGGCGCTGCTCGTGGTATTGCTGATCACCGCGCGCAGACGGATGGACGCGCCGGGCGCCAGCGTAACCGCTGGATTGCCCGCGCCGTCCGTCGCCTCGACCGCGGCCATCTGCACAGGCGAGCAGGCGCGCGGGGTCAGGCCGATGTCCAGGTCCGTCACCGGCGGCGGTACGGTCACGGTGCGGCTCTGCGCGTCGGCGAAGCAGGGCTTGGCGGCCAGCACGTAGAAGCTGCCCGCTGACGTCTGCCAGCCGTAGCGACCATCGCTGTTCGTGGCCTGCGGGTTGAGCTGCCCGGAAAGGGCCGGGTTCCAGATCGCGTCGCCCGTGACCGGGTCGCGCTGGTAGAGCGTCACCACCGCGCCTGGCAAGGGGGCGCTCGTGCTGGCATCGAAGACCTTGCCGGCCGGATCAATGCAGGCCAGCCGGCCGCTCAGCACAGTCTCGGTCATGGTGACGCCATCGGACCAGACGACCCGCTTGGTCACGACGCTGCCCAGGGCCGTGTTGGGGACGCTCGCCGCGCCGCGGTAGAGTCCGCCGCCGGAAAAATTGGACACACGGGTCATGACGCCCAGCAGGTTGCCCTGGCTGTCCACCAGGGTGACGCTGCTCGGCGGGTCGCCGTAGATCGGCTCCTCGACTGTGATGCTTGCGTGTGGTACACATGAGACCACGAAGGGATAGTTGGCTGAAGTCACCCCGCGCCAGGTGTAGGGGCCGTAGGTGACGGTGGCCGCGCCCAGCCCGCGGCTGACATCCGACCGCACGGTGAATCCCTGGGCGAGTACGCCTGCCCGGCCGTTGGGATTGGTCACGGTTACATCGTACGCGCCTGGCGCCAGGCCCGCGACCAGCGTTCCGCGCACGCGCGCGCGGAAGGGCGGCGCTGTCTCGTCGGGCAAGTGCTGAAGGCCCTGCACGATGCTCGACCCCACCGCCGCCTGCAAGCCGGGCTGGAAGAAGTAGCCCAGGATGGTGACTTCGACGTTGATGCCCGCGCTGGCTGACGCCGGTTCGATGGCGTCTACGATCGGGGTCGCGCCGTCGAAACAGCGCGAGAACTCCGAGGTGTTGCCGTTGGGGTCCGTGGCGGTGGCCGTCATCTGGTGTCCGGCCGGCACCGCATTGACGAAGGTGGCCGAGAACGCGGCATTGCCCGAGGCGTTGGTGGTGGCCGTGGTTGCGCCCAGGAACGTCCCACCCTCGCCGTAACCCGAAGGATCGCAGGTGGGGCTGGTGAAGAATTCCAGCCGATAGCTCTGCGAGGGCTGGCTGTTGATGGAGCCGGTCAGGGTCTTGCGGTTGGCGGAGAGGGTCAGCAGCAGCGGGAAGTTTTGCAGGCGGTTAGGGCCATCGTCCGCGTCGCCACTGTCGTTGGCCGTCGCCCCGGCCGGCGCCAGGTCGAGGCCCAGGCTGCCGTTGGCGAAGATGCTGTTGACCGCGAAGGTGTTGGTCCGGCCAGAATCGGCGAAGACGCCTGCCCCGGCGTTATGGGCGATGACATTGCCTTCGCCCGCTCCCGCGCCGCCGATGTCGTTCTCACTCGCGCCCAGGGTGAAGAAAACGCCATGACCATCATTCCCCAGCGCGCTCGTTCCGTCCGCCGCGGCGCCGATGAAATTGCCTTGCACGGTATTTGTGGTTGCGCCCGGCCGCGTCAGTTGGATGCCGTCCTCGCCGTTGCCGGAGATGACGTTGCCCGGCTGAGGGCCTGCGCTCGTGCGCGGCCCGCCGATGGTGTTGCCACTGGCGCTGTCAATGACCACGCCCGCACGGGTGTTGCCCAAACTGGCCGCGCCCACCGCGTCCGGGCCGATCAGGTTGCCCAGCACCTTGTTGCCGCTGGCGGCCGTGCCATAGATGCCCACGCCGTTGCCGCTGTTGCCAGAGATGACATTGCCGGGCAGCGCGCCCGCTGGCGCCGTCGCTCCGCCAATGATGTTACCCGGCGCACCCTGCACGATGATGCCATCGCTCCCGTTGCTCAAGGCGACCGTGCCCGCCGCGTTCACGCCGATGGAATTGCCCAGCACCTTGTTGCCGCTGGCGCCCGCGCCTTCGATCTTCACGCCCGCACGGCCGTTGGCTGCAATCACGTTGCGCGGCGAGGCGATGCCGACCAACGTTTCGCCGCCGATGGTGTTGCCCGGCGCGCCTTGAATGAAGACGCCGTCCAGACCGTTGCCCAGGGCCCGTGTGCCCGTCGCGTCCGTGCCAACCAGGTTGCCCCGCACGACATTGCCCATGGCATTGGGGCCGGAGATAGCGATGCCATGTCCTTGCGCGCCGACCAGCCCGTTGCCGGAGATGGTGTTGCCCGGCGCCGTCCCTATCACGGTCGTCTCGCCGCCAATCGAATTGCGCGGCGCGTCGAAGATCTTCACGCCGTTGGCCCCATTGCCCAGCACCCGCGCTCCGGTTCGATTCGGCCCGATCATGTTGCCCTGCACCCGGTTTTCCGCGGCGCCGCTCTGGATGGCGACGCCGTCGAGCATGTTGCCCGAAATGATGTTCTCGACGTCGAACCCCGTTCCGCCGATCTGATTGGTGTTCGTTCCCGCGTTCGTCAGCAGCACGCCGCTGAGCAGATTGGGCAGGGCGTTCTCACCGGCTAGGTCCGTGCCGATCAGGTTGCCCTGCACCGTGTTGTTGGCGGCAGCCAACGAGATGAGCACACCCACCCCGCGGCCTTCAGCGCCGTCGCCGTTGCCGGAGATCAGATTGCCCGCGAGCGCGGCCGGCGGGTTGTTCGACCCGCCGACTGTGTTGCCGGGCGCACCGGTGATCTCGACGCCGTGAAAGCCGTTGGGCAGCCGTCTGGCGCCGGTCGCGTCCGCGCCGATGATGTTCCCCAACAGCCTGTTGCGCGTGGCGCCGCCCGCCAGAATCACGCCGTCCTGCACGTTGCCGGAGATCAGATTGCCGGGCGCCGCGCCGCGGGTTGCCGTAGCCCCGCCAACCGTGTTGTCGTTCGCCGCGTTGATCTGCACCCCGCTGAGTCCGTTGCCCCTGGCCGTCGCGCCGGCCGCATCCGTGCCGATACGATTGCCGGCCACGGTATTTTGGGTGGCGCCGTTCTGCAGGCTGATGCCGTATTGGCCGTTCCCGGAAAGCACATTGCCTTCGCCGACGCCTGGCCCGCCGATGGTGTTCGTATTTGCCGCGTCCACGACCACGCCGCTCTGGCCGTTGCCCAATGCCGTCGTCCCGGCCGCGTCCATGCCAATCCTGTTGCCCTGCACCTTGTTGCGCGCTGCAGCCTCCGCCAGACGCACGCCGTCCTGACTGTTGGCCGCGATGATGTTGCCCTGGAACGCGGCCGACCCGCCGATGAGATTGAGATCGCTGCCCGTGCTGTAAACTGCCACGCCGTGGCGCCCGTTGCCCAGTCGGGCGTTGGCGGTATTGACGCCGATGGCGTTGCCGTAAATGATGTTCTCTGCCGCGCCGTTCTGGATCGTCACGCCATCCAGCCCGTTGCCGACGATGATGTTGCCCCCATCAACCGCAACCCGCCCCACCTGGTTGGTGCGCGTGCCCGCGCCGTCCAAAATCACGCCGCTGAGCCGGTTGGGCCGCGCCAGCGTGGCGGTGGCGTCCGCGCCGATGACGTTGCCTTCGATTTTGTTCAGCGTCGAGCCGGCGCTGACGAACACGCCCACGCCGTTGCCCTGGCTGCCATCGCCGTTGCCCGCGATGACGTTGCCGGGCGCGCTGCCGGCGGGGTTGGCCGGCGCGCCGATTAAGTTGCTGGACGCGTTCTCGAGCGAGACGCCGTGCTGGCCGTTACGCACCACCGTGGCGCCATCCGCGGTCAGGCCGATGAAGTTGCCGTAGATGCGGTTGCTGACCGCGCGATCGCTCAGCAGCACACCGCTGCGACCGTTGCCCGCAATCACGTTGCGTGACTCGCGATCCTCGCCGCCGATCAGGTTGGCGGCCGTGCCGGAGCCAACCAGCGCGACGCCCGCGTTGCGGTTGCCCAGGTTGGGGTTGCCCGCGCTGTTCGTGCCAATCAGGTTGCCCTTGATTTCGACGCCGGTCGTGGTCCCGTGTAGAACAATGCCGACCCCGCTGCCGGCCGCGGCGCTGCCGTTGGCCGCAATCACGTTGCCGGGCGGCGCGCCCGGCGTGGCGCTGCGCCCGCCGATGAAGTTGACCCCGGCGTCCGCCACCTCGATGCCGTGCAAATAGTTGCCCAGCGCCCCCCCGGCGCCGGTCAGGCCGATGAAGTTGCCCTGGATACGATTATCTCTGGCGCCGTTGCCGATCCACACGCCATCCAACTTGTTGCCGGAGATGACGTTGCCTTCGGCCGCGGTCGTCCCGCCGATCGTGTTTTCCCTGGCGCCGTTGATCTCGACCCCATGGCCGGCGTTGCCCGGATCAGGGTGGGCGAACGGCACGGCGCCGATCAGGTTGCCGAGCACGTGATTGCCCGCCGATGTGCCCGAAATATGCACGCCGCTGCCGGCGTTGCCCGCGATCACGTTCTCCGCGCCGTCGGCCGTGCCGCCAACCTGGTTGTCGAAGCTATTCGCGATGGCGATGCCGGCGCTGCCGTTGCCCAGAAGCCCTGCGCCCCATTGCAGCCCAACTCTATTGCCCTGGATGCGGTTCCCGTTGGCGCCGGCATACAGATAGATGCCAACGTTCCCGTTGCCGGAGACCACGTTGCCTTCCTCCTCCGTATCGCCGCCGATGTCGTTGCCGTTGGCGCCCTGGAACACGATGCCGTAGCTCGTGTTCGGCAGGGCGGCGAGGCCCGAGCTCGTCAAGCCGATCCCGTTGTTCTGAATAGAGACGCCCGCGGTCCCGTTGTAGAGCAAAACGCCATTGGTGTTGCCGGAGATCAGGTTTCCCTGTCCCTCCGCGGCCCCCCCTACGTAGTTCTCATTCGCGGCTTGAATGCTGACCCCCGCGCCAGGGCTGTTGCCCAGGGCTTGATCGCCCGTCTCGTTCGTCCCCACGTAGTTGCCATAGATCCGGTTGCCGGTCGTCGCGCCGTTGATGAACACGCCGGTATGGTTGGCGCTGATGACATTCCCCTCTACGCGGTTGTTGGGGGAGCCGCGAATCTCGATGCCCGAAAGCGCGTTGCCCTTCGCTTGCGTGCCGCTCAGACCAACGCCGATATAGTTGCCGGTAATGATGCTGCCGCCGCCGTCCAGAATGAAGATTCCAACCTGGAAGCGGTTGATCGCCAGCCCCTTCACCGTGGTGGAACCTGCCCGGATCTCAAGCCCATTGGCCTGGTAGGACGGGGTGCCGTCCAGCTCGATGACCGGGGCGCCGTTCCAGCCGGGCTGCGTGGTCGCGTCAATGGTCACCGGATCGGTGATGACCGGCAGCCCCGGCCCCTGCATGAAAATCGTGTGCGGCCCAGGCGGATCAATGGCAAAGGTGATGTCGTCGTGGCCGGGGTTGGCGTTGGCAAGATAAATGGCGGCGTAGAGCGAGTCTGGCCCGTCGGGGTTGGCGTTGCGCACGATGTAGCCCTGGGGCGCGGCAGATTGGGCGGCCGCTGGCTGCGTGGGCAGTGGTCGCGCGGTCGCGGGAATGCCGCCAACGACCGTCGCGGCCCGAACGCCATCGGCCCAGGTTGAGGCGTAGGCGAGGGGCGCCGACGAGGAGACGACAACCGCGCCGGGCGCGGTCTTCTTCGACGCCGGCGCTGAAGCGCCGCGGACGACGAAGGTCGTCTGCAGGCCAGCGGGAGCCGGGATGGGTGCGGTTCGACGCGGCCCTTCCGCCGCAGACTGCGAACCTGCGGTGAATGTCAACATGAGGGAGATCGCCAGAGTAAAGGCAATGTGCCCGGCGCGGGCAGCCAGGCGCAGCAAGGTGTATCGCAGCGGCATGTATCTTATCATCGTGTTCATGATCACCATCTTTCCCAGGGCTTATGCTACACTCACTGCACAATCCGCCGTCGGTAGTTGCCGCGTATTTTGGAGTTGTTTGACAGAGCGATGAAGAAATCTGACTGCCTCATGGCGGCAGGCGGAAAGGAGCATTCTGTGTGAGAGATAATTTACGGACTTGTATAGCACTAATACCGAATTAAGTCAAGTCGGGTTGGAGATGGACAGCAACCCCAAATGTGGGTTTTGGGCAGAATCGGCGCAGTTCGGGTGACTCCCACGATCCGGACCGGTGCAAGAAGGAGGAAAAAATGAACTACTCGCGCTCGAAGGCGATACACCATGGATAACGAGAGACGAGCGACGATCAGAGAGCGATTAGCCCTGGTCAGCGACCAGTTGACAACGGGTGACAGCGCGCTGGCTGTCGTCTTGAGCGAGGCGCGCTTGCAGGCGGGGTTGGCGGCCTACGAACGCGCTCGAGCCGATGGCCTGTGCCATGAAGGCGCCTGGGAATGCGCGCTGGAGGCCATGCAGGCTCCTGCCGCTGAGACCTGAGTATGCGTGCCGCCGTAACTGCTCAGCCAGGCAGTGAGAATGGTCTCGATAGCGCCCTTCGTGTCCTTGCGACTTTGGGTTGAATAACGATTTTTACACAAGGGCGCGGCGCAGGAAAGCGCGCGCTTTCCGAAAAATGAACAAGAAGTGAGCACTGTTCGATCTGTTCACAGAGCATCATTCGCGTGTATCCTGGGGTCACTGATGATCGGTACGAGGCCGATGTCAATCACCGGCAGGAGATGCAATCATGACGAACCCAGGCGCCGAGAGACCGCTTTCCAATTCCAATCCCAACACTCATGCCGCCGTTCTCGACGCCAGCCAGCCCGGCCTGTTGACTGCCCGCGTACACTATTCTTTTACCACCATCTGGCAACTCGCCGCACCGGTTGCCCCCATCTGGACGGCGATTACCGAGGTTGAGCGATGGCCGCAGTGGTGGCGGGGGGTCGAGGCGGTCGTCCGCCTGCGCCGCGGGGACAGCCGCGGGATCGGCGCCGCCCACCACTACACCTGGAAGAGCAAGCTGCCTTATCGTCTCACCTTCGTGATGGAGACAACCTGCATCGAACCGTTCCGGCGCATCGAGGGCCGCGCCACAGGCGAGTTGGAAGGGACCGGTTACTGGACCTTCAGCGAAGCCAATGGCATCACGACTGCGCGCTACGATTGGAACGTGACGACCACCAAGCGCTGGATGAATCTCCTGGCGCCGCTCGCGCGACCGTTCTTCGCCTGGAACCACGACATCGTCATGGCGTGGGGCCGCGAAGGGCTGTCCGCCTTACTGACTGCGCCCCCTGCAAGCCTGGCCTCGACGGCCAGCCAGGCCTGAGGTGCGCAGTCAGGGCGGCGCCTCCCGCGCAAGACCTGTCGAATGGCCGCAAGCGCCATCTTCAATATCCTGGTAACGAGGTATCATCTATGAACGCATCGTCCGCTTTCGACCGCGCCGCCGGCCTGGCGGCCATCGCGGCCGCGCTGATCGGGCTGCTGTACTCTGTGGCGTTCGTCGTCCTCCAGAACGCGCTGCTCTACTCGCTGTGCCTGCTCATTGGCGGCCTGTTGTCGCTCGTGGCCCTGGTGGCCTTGTTCGAGCGGCTGGGCGAGGCCGATGCGCAGGTTGCCATGCTCGGCCTGATGCTGGGCGCCATCTCGGCCGTGGGGGCCACCATTCACGGCGGCTACGACCTGGCGAATGTCCTCAATCCACCGGGAGAGCTGCCGGCCGCTGTGGCCGCCCTGCCCAGCCAGATTGACCCGCGCGGCCTGCTCACCTTCGGCGTGGCCGGCCTGGCCGTGCTGATCGCCGGCAGCCTCATGCGCCGTCATCTGAGCTTCTCCCCTGGCTTTGGCGCGTTGACATTCCTGCTCGGCGCGCTGCTGATCGTGGTCTACCTGGGCCGGTTGATCGTGCTGACGCCCACCAGCCCGCTGGTGCTGCTGCCGGCCGCGCTGACCGGCTTCGTCGTCAACCCGCTGTGGTACCTGCTCTTGGGCCTGAGCCTACGAGCATCTCGCCTCGAAAAACCAAATTGATAGGAGCAAGAAACCATGTACGGCACGATTGCACGGATCAAAATTGACCCGACCAGGATCGAGGAATTGAAGGCGTTGGGTGACAGCATGGGCGTGGCGCCCGGTCAGGTCACGCGCTACGTTTACCAGATGGACGCCGACCCCGGCGAGCTGTTCCTGGTGGCGGTGTTCGAGAGCAAGGAAGCCTATTGGGCCAACGCGCAAAGCCCGGAGCAGAGCGAGCGCTTCATGCAGTTGAGCGCCTTGCTGCTGGCTGACCCCGAATGGCACGACGGTGCGATCGTCAGCGTGGCTTGACGAATGGATTGGGGGAGGGGTATGGCCCATCAGACGATAGAAACCGTCATCGTGGGCGGTGGACAGGCCGGGCTGGCAACCAGCTACTGGCTTTGCTGTTGGGTGTCGGGGACGATGCGGCGTTCATCGCCGAACACATCGCCGCGCGCTGGGACTGACAGAACGCAACTGCTCAGCCGGCGGCGGCCGCAGGCGAGCGCACGATGAGCATCAGCCATTGATTGACCGAAAGAGTGCTGAACTATGCTGCAAGCGGGCACGAATTGCGCCTGTTTCCGCCGGCAGAAGAGTGAAGTCTATTCCCACTTGCAGTATACCTCGCCTGTCCGCGCACAGCGCCAACCGTGCGCTGGCCGACGCGCCTCAATCGCGCCGCGGCCGGTCGAGCAGGCGGTTGGTCAGCGCGGGGCCGATGATCATGACCAGCGCAGCAATGGCCCGGCCGGTCTGAGTCACCGCGAAGATGTCGGCGTAGCCCACCGAGGCGCAGGTGGCGATGTAATAGAAGGCATCGGTGTAGGTGGCGATTCTGGGGTTGGCGTTCTGTTCGGCGCGGTAAAAGGCCCACGCGGCCGCGCCGAGGAATTGCACGGCTGCATCGAGTGGGTTTTTCTCGGCCCAGTCCAAGACGCGCGCCTCGACCTGCGCCTTGCGCGCCAGCAGAGCCTGTAAGCCGGCGCCGAGATCAGCGCCCGACACGCCCAGCCAGGTCTGCAGCAGGTCTGGCGCCGGCGATGGCGTGCTGGCGGGCGCGGCCGGCAGCCGGCGCAGTAAATCGGTCAGCGCTTGCTCTTGTTCTGGGGTCAGCGCCATGATGATTCCTCGGTCCTCGGTCGCGTCTGCGCCACTTCGCGGCGGGCTGCAATGCGGTCCTCAGCCTGGGCGATCTGCTCCTGACGCCGGCGCAGCTCGACCTGGATTTCCGCGGTCCGATGATCCTGCTCGCGCTGTGCCCGCGTCAGCGTTTCCACGGCGCCGGCCGTGCGTTCCCACGTTTCCAGGGCAGAGCGCTGTCGCCGCGCCTCAAGCAGGCGGGCCTCCTGAGTTTGGGCCGTCGCGGTCAGCTCGTCCAGAACCTGGGTGCAGGCCCGCTGCAGCTCTGCCCACTCCTGTACGCGGGCCTGACTTTGTTGCCGTGCGGCCAGGTGCCGGCGCGCCTGGTCCTCCTCGCCCGCCAGCAGCGCAGCATCCACGGCCGCATCCAGGCGGTTGACCTCGGCCAGGGCGGCTTGCCAGGCTAACTCCACGCGCTTGCGCCGGGCCACGGCCGCGCGGCGCTGCGTCTGCAGGTCATCCAGCCGGGTTTGCGCCTCAGCGAGCAGGGCGTTCAGGCGATCGTCAGCCGCCCGCTCGCGCGACGTTGATCCCCGCGGCCTGTCCGCCCCGGCCTCATCGCCCTCGCCGAACAGGTCCCGCAGGATCGTTTGCCACCACGCGGCCAGCCATGCCCTCAACTTCATCGCTCATGACCTCCTGCAGCGACCGGTCAATGGGTTGCCATGCGCAGATAGAGGTCCTCGAAGGGCAGGTCGTTGAGCACCGGCAGCTGCGCCAACGCCCGCTGCGCCTTCTCAACCAGCGTGCGTTCGTCGCCGGACACCTTCTGACCCACCAGGGCTAGAATCTCACCCAGGCTCTTGCCCTTGACCTTGTTCAAGTCCACGCTCTTCTCGGCCACACGCATCACCTCAGGCACCAGGGCCGCCAGTTCTTCGATGCTGGTGCCCGACGCTGCGGTCTTGCCGCCATCCGTAGCCGCCATGCGCACCAGGCTATCGCCGGCTGGGTCGCCAGTCGCCCGGTTGATCAACTGCTGGCCAATCTCCCGCACCGGCTCGGGCGCGGCCCTGATCACTTCACCGATGCCGTCGGCCAGCGTCACCAGGCGCAGCAGGGAAGCGGCCGCATTCGGATCGCCGATCAGCTTGATATTCATGGACGCCAGGGCCGAGCCCAGCGCCTGGGCCTTGGCGATCTCGATGCGTACTTGGGCATCCAGTTGCAGCTTCAGCATTTCCACGCGCTGCGCCACCCCGTCGAACGCGGCCAGCGCCTCGGCCTTGGCCTTGGCACTCTCGGCTTCGGCCAGGCCGCGGGCGCGTACCGCCTCGGCCTCGCGCATGGCCGCATCGGCCTTGGCCTTCAAGACGTCGGCCTCCGCCAGGCCGACCGCCGATGAGGTCGCCTTCGTGCCCTCCGCGCGCAACTTCGACGCCTCCGCCTCGGCCTGGGCTTGGGTGCGCAGCGTGTCGGCCTGTTTGAGCGCCGCTTCGGCCTCGGCCGCGGCGATCTCTTTCAAGGCTTTGGCCTGCGCTTCGGCCTCGCGCTGCTTGCGCAGCGCATCCAGCTCGATGCGATTCTTCTGTTCGATGACCGCTTTCTGCGCCTCGCGCTCGGCCTCGATCACACGGATTCTGGCTTCGCGCTGCGCTGTCTGCGTGGCCTGCACCGTCACCACCGCCTGCGCCGCCTCTTCGCGCGCGGCCGAGACCAGCAGGCGATCCTTCTCGGCGCCCTCGCGTTTTTGCTGCTCGGTCAGAACGATGATCTGGCGCTGCTGTTCTGCCATTTCGATGGCCTGGCGTCGCGTCACCTCGGCCCCCATCACCTCTTGCTGTTTGCGCTCATTCTGGATGGCAAGCTGTTGGTCGCGCTCGATTTCCATCAGCGCCACGGCCCGTTCCTTGGCCACGCGCGCCGCTTCCGATTTTTGTATTTCCTCGTACTCGCGTAGCTCGGCCTGCGCCTTTTCCACCGCCTGGCTTGTCCGCACCTCGCGTGACTGGGTGGCGGACGCCAGGGCCAGTTCACGATCCAGGTTGAGTCGCAGCCGCGCGGTGTCGGTATCGCGCTGCTTGATCTCGATCTCCGCGGTGCGTTCGATGTCGTTACGCTCGCGCAGCGCCTGCTGAATGACCTGGGCGTTGGCGCGCGCCACCTGGGCGCCAAAGACATCATCGGTGCCGAACGATCCCTGCCGCGCGGCGCGCAGGGTCAGCACCGACACCGATTCGAGCACCAGGCCGTTTTCCTCCAGGTCGGTCTTGAGCCGATTCTGCACCTCCTGGATGAACTTCTCGCGTTCCTGGTGCAGGCTCATCAGCGTGAAGGAGGCCGCCACGTCGCGCAGCGCGCCATCCAGCTTGGCTTCGACCAGCTGCTTGACCGCGTTGACATCCACCTGCTTACTGCCGATGGTGCGCGCGGCGTCAATGATACCTTCGACGGTGGGGTTGACCTTGACGTAAAAGATGGCCTTGATGTCCGCGTACTGCGGGTCTTTGGTGAGAAGGGCGTTGTTTTCGGTGCGTTCGATGTCAATCGCCATCGTGCCCAGGTCAACCCAGGTGATTTCATGGATGGCCCGGAACACCCAGGCGCCGCCGTTCATCACCACCTTGGGCGGGTTATTGACCTTTTGCGACAGGCCGCCCGTGCGCACGAACGAACGATTGGCCGGCGTTTTGACATAAGAGCGCATGATGGAGCGCACGAGGACCAAGAGCAGCAGGAGCACAACTGCAAGAATCACGGAACCATAGACAACGGCTATCTGCATCGTCGGAATCTCCCTGAAACTGGGGCCGGTGGGGTGAGGTGCGCCGGCCTGGCGGAAGCTGTCAAAGAAAAACGTTCAGCGACCCGCGTCGCGCAGCGGGGGTTGCGCCAGCGTGACGATGTAGCGGCGGTGAACCGGGTCGTAAGTCAACAGGATCACCTCAGAGCCGCGCTTGATGGCTGCTTCGCCCTGCACGACCGCGAAAATGGTGATCAACGTGTTGCCCGCGTCGCGCAGATGCACCATGCCATACTGCTCGTCCACGAACGGGCTGATGACCGTGCCGTGGGTACCCACCAGAGTCTGCGCGCGACTGGCCGTGGTGCTGATGGGCGGCAGCGCGTGGCCCACCCAGCGCGCCATGCGTGCGGTCACCAGGCTGCCTATGACCAGCGCGGTCGGCAGCACCGCGAACAGCGCGGGGCCGGGGTACACCCCGATGGCGCCAGCCAGCAGGCCGTTCAACAGCCAACCCAGCAGGGCCACCGATTCGAACAGGATCAGTAAGACCACCAGCAGCGGCGCCTTACCCGCGCCCAGGAAAGCCAGCAGCGAAAAACTGCCGGACGCGCCGGCGCCGCTCTCATGCTCGGCCGCGTGGCCGCCATCCGCCGCGTGATCGAGGTCTGCGCCATGATCGAGGTGAGCGTCGTGATCCAGGCCGGCATCATGATCGAGATGAACGTCATGGTCCAGGCCGGCATCGTGATCGAGGTCCGCGCCCTGATCGACGTCCGCGTCGTGGTCTGCATCCCCGTGCGCGTCATCGCCCGCGCCCAGCCCGGTCAACTGCAGGCCGGCGAGCAGAATCCCCATGGCGAACAGCACCGTGAAAGGCAGGTTATACCAGGCAAAGGCAAAAGCGAGAAGATCACGCAGCATTGCACACCTCAGGCACAGCAGACCCCGTCCGCGCCGACTGACAGAGTTTCGACGCCGATTACAGACCGCATTTTACCACCAGGTCACCGCAGCCGTCAAGGCAAGTTGAGAACGAGCGCGGAGTTGAGCCAGCGGACGATGTCCCCGCGTGCCGTGGCATACGTGCGCAGACCGCCGGCGTTCCTGTTTGCACAGCACGTTGATGAGTTCGGTTGTAGACGCTCCGTTTTAGTTCAACTCAGTCCCCTTTCAAACATCCCCTGGTAAGGCCCTCCGGCCCCGCAGTGCTTGCAGGGTAGCGAGACGCCATAGGTGCATTTGTTGCAGCGTTCGCAGTGCCATTCCCGCCAATCCCGACACTGGCCGCAGACCTCACAGTGCCAGGTGCAGCTATCCTGGACGACACTCTGCCAGCAAAAAGAGTACCAGTACACCTCGCTGCACCCCTGGCAGGTATAGTCATCGAGCAGCGACCTGAGCGGTACGCGCTCACACCCGCACGGCAGTTCGTGTTCCTCTGCCAGCTCCTCCTCCGACAGCTCTTGGAACTCCTCGATATTCTGGATGGCGCAAACAGAAAGGGCGTCAACGTCCACGCCGTTCAACGGATTGTGGCAGTCGGCGCCGGTGCAGTTCTCGTCGCATGGCTCGTTGTTTTTCAAGCACGCGCAGCGCCTGTTGCGGCAGCCGGATTTGCAGTTACAGTGAAATTCCTTCTTCATTTCATTCCTCAGTAGTTTTGCACTTTTAACATAGGGCCAGATTGGACGGCCAGTGTTCTCCCGGTTAGAGTTAGGTTCATGGTATCTCAACAAGCGTGCCTGGCGAACCACCCGCCAACGTGGCTGGGACCTGACTGGTGGTTGCTGTTGCGGAAACGGGCTGCTCAGCGCCGCATGAACGGGAAGAACCAGGGCGATGCCTGCACCAGCGGCGTGATGCGCACGACGATCAGGCCGCCGGTGTCAGCCGCCACATAGGCCAGATCGTTCTGCACGTCCACGCCGCGCGCAGAACCGGGCGCAGCAAACAGGCCGGCAACCAACGGCTGCGCCGGATCACTCACGTCCACGATCTGCAGGCCGCCGCTGCCGCAGGCCACAAAGGCCCAGGACTGCGCCAGAGCCAGGCTGTAGGAATTGCCCGGCAGCGGCATGCTCGCCAGGCGCGCGGGCGCGGTGGGGCTGATGACCGTGGCTGTCTCCAGACCGACCGTCTGGGCGATGTACGCGACGCCATCGCGCACACGCGCTTCGCCCGCGGCGCCGTCATACGGGTAGGTTGCCAGCAGCAGAGGCGCCGCCGGATTCGCCAGGCTGAAGATGCGCAGCCCGCGCGGGGAGCGAAAATCGGCCACGTACATCAGATCGCCAACGATGTCCACGCTGCGCGCATCGCGCAGACCGAGCACGGTGACGAGGGTCGGCGTGGCCGGTTGGCTGACGTTGATGACCGAGAGGCGCGGCCCGTCGGCCACATAGGCCAGGGTGTTGCTGATCGCCACGTCGAAGGCATAGCCGATCGTGTCGTAACTGCCGAGCAGGGTTGGCTGGCCGGGGTCGGTGACATCGAGAATCTGCAGACCGCTGTCGCCGACCGCGACATAGGCAAGAGATCCATCCAGCGTGACATTGAGCGGCGATTCGGGCGTGCGATAGAGGCCGAGCGGCGCCGGGTTGGCCGGATCGGTGATGTCCATGATCCACAGGCCGTCATCGGCATCGGCCAGGTAGGCGCGAGTTCCGTCAACACGCGTGCGCCGGACCGCGGCCGGTAGATCGAAGGAACTCTCGCGCACCGGCGCGGCCGGCTGCGACACATCCACGATCACCAGGTTTTGATCCTTGCCTGCGACGAAGGCGTGACCGCTGCTCACCCGCAGCGCGCTGCCGATGGCGGCATAGGCGTAGCTGCCTGCCAGCGTCGGCGCGGCGGCGTCCTGGATGTCAACCACTTGCAGCCCATCTTGATCCGCGGCCAGGTAGGCGAACGCGCCGTCCACGGCAATTCCCTTGCTGGCGCCGGGAGTCAGCAGGTGGCCGATCTGCGCCGGCGCGGCCGGGTCGGTCACGCTGACGATCTCCATGCCGTCCGCGCCCGCGGCCAGGTAGGCCAGGCCATTGATCACCGTGACCGCTTCCAGGTAGGCCGTGGATTGGTAGGCGCCCATAAGGACAGGGTTGGCCGGATTGGCCGCGTCGAGCAGCAGCATGCTTGTCCCGCGCAGCAGGTAGACCATCGTCCCGACCGCTGCCACCTGGCGCGCCTGGCCTGGATAGGCGCCCAACCAGGTCAGGTGATCGGCATCAGTCAGGCCGATGATTTGCAGGCTGCCCGTGCTGTCGGTGGCGTAGATACGGCCGGGCGCCAGGGCCAGCCGGCGAATATCACCGCTGGTGTCGAGTCTGCCGGCCAGCGTAGGGGCCGCGGGTGTGCTGACATCCAGCACCTGCACTCCAGCCTCGCCCAGGGCGACGATCAACAGACTGCCGCTGAGCTGCACGTCCTGCACCACGGTCGGCAGCGCGGCGCTCTGGCCGACCTGCTGCGGTGCGGCCGGGTCGGTGACATCCAACACCAGCACGCGCGGCCCTACGCCGAGGTACACGTAGGGGCCGGAGGAATCGAGGGCATAGGTGGCGCCGCCGATCTGGCCGATCAACTCGGTGGCAACCGGCGGCAGCAGGGGGCCGGACGGCGGGGATGTTGGCTGAGTGAGAGGGGAAGCCAATCCACGGCTGGTCCATGCGCCAACCATCAAGAGGGCAACGATGGCCCAGGGAACGAGAAAATTACGACGCATCTGAAAACGCTTCTCCAAATTCGTAGATTTCTTGTGTCGGGCTGACGGGTGTAAAATGGTGATCAATTCCGAAATCGAACCTCACTCTGCAGGATAGGGAGCACGGATACGCATGGAGATCACGATTCGCCGTCTTTCGACGTTCGAGGAGTATATCGCGGCCGAGGAGCTGCAGCAGGTCTGCTGGCAGACCGACCCGATCGACGCGGTGCCGGCCCATCTGCTCTTGACCATTCAGAACGAGGCCGGGCTGGTACTGGGCGCATTCACGCCGCAGGGCGAATTGATCGGTTTTGTCTTCGGTTTCCTGGGCCGTGAAGGCGATGTGCTCAAGCACTGCTCGCACATGGCCGCGGTCCATCCGTATTATCGCGATCATAACCTGGGCTACCGCCTGAAACTGGCTCAGCGCAGCTTGATGCTGGAACAGGGGTTGGAGATCTGCACGTGGACCTACGATCCGTTGGAGGCGCGCAACGCGGTGCTCAACATCGCTAAGTTAGGGGCCACGGCGCGCATCTACAAGCGTAACATCTACGGCCAGCGCCTGGGCGGTCTCAATGCGGCCTTGCCCACGGACCGCTTTCATGTGCGCTGGGAAGTAAGCAGCGACCGCGCGCTGCACTGTGTGAATACGGGTCAGCGCGTGATGGCGCCGGTCGCCGGCCAGCCCGAGCAGATGCTGACGCGGGTCATCATGCAAGGCGACCTGCCGCTCCTGGCCGCCACCGGGCCGCTTCCTGCTGATGACATCATCGGCGTGCAAATCCCCGCCAGTTTCCAGCGCGTCAAGCGGGAGAATGTCGAGGCTGCCAGCCACTGGCGCCTGGGCACCCGCGCCCTCTTCGAAAACGCCTTCCGCGCCGGCTACACCGCCGTCAACGTCACCGCCGATGCCGAGCATCCAGAATCGCTGGCGGTGTATACGTTGGTGAGGGGGTAGTGCAAAGTGCAAAGTACAAAGTACATAGTGCAAAGTGCAGACGACGTTCCGCCCTGTTGTCAATGATGAATGCTGAATTCTGAATAGTGCATAGGACGTTCAGCATTCAGCTCTGAGCATTCAGCATTCAGCTCTGAGCATTCAGCATTCAGCTCTGAGCATTCAGCATTCCACATTCAGCGTTTTGCACTTTGCACTTTGCACTTTGCACTTCCCTTACGGCGGCCAGTTTGGGGCCAGGCCGCGCTGTTGACGGATGTAGATGCGCAGTTTGGCATAGGCGGGGCGCCAGTGCAGTTCGTCAATCTGGCTTGGCTTCATGATGGACCACCAGTATTGCTCCTGCGCCTCGGTCCAATCCACGTCCGGCATGTAAACGACGACCATGAGACCGATCCAGGGCTGCCAGTGGGTCTTGGCCCATTCGAAGGCCTGCACCAGGTAATCGCCCTGCTGCTCCTCCGTCACCGCGTGCCAGTGGTAAGGTGAGTCTGGCCGCGAATCGGTGCTCCAGCCAAATTCCAGCACGGCCACCCTCTTGTTGGTATCGCCGTACTTCACCATGATCTTGCGCAGGTCTTCGACACGGCGGAAGGTGAAGAAACGCTCGCCGCCGTACTCCGCCTTGTTGCCCGCGGCCTCATCCGGGCCGATGCTGGGTGCGGCCCGGAAACCGGCCGCATGCACGCCGAGCACATCGAAGTAACCCGCGCTGTTGCCGCCCATGGCCTGGTACATCTGCTCCAGATATTTGTCATCGGGAATGGCGATATCGCAGCAGGAGCCGGTGGGCGTCAGACCGGCCGAGATGACCAGGGCCAACGGCGCGCCCTTCTTGACGCCCGCGTAGGCTGACTTGAGCAGCCGCGTATACTCGGCCGCGTTGGGCGGTCGGCAACCCCATTCACCGCCGCCATCGGGCCGATTCAGGTTCGGTTCATTCCAGATCTGATAGGCCTGAATTTTCCAGGTGTAGCGCTTGGCCACTGCCGACAGAAAATCCTCGAAGTCCTTGTAGTTGTCGGGCGGCCCATTGCACGGGAAACCGCCGCCGGCCCATTTGGGCTGACTGTCCACACGCACGATCAGCTTGAGATTGTGCTCGATCGCCTGCTGCACGATGCGGTCGGTCGTACTCCAGTCGAACTGACCTTTGCCCGCGCCCTCGATCTCACGCCAGGGGAAATTTTGCTTGACCCAGGTGAACCCGGCGGCTTCGACCAGCCCCAGGTCGCGGTCGGCAATCTCCGGTCGCCACCAGAGGAACGCCTGCACGCCGTAATCGGGCGATTTGAAGCCGCGGCTGGAATCACCGCCGGCCGGGGGCGGGGTGGCCGTCGGTTTGACCGGCGCGGGCGTGACGGTCGCCTGATTGGGCGCCGGGGTGACTGTCGCTCCCGTGCCCGCGGTGGGGGTGGCAGTGACCGGCGCCTGCGTGGCCGTCGGCGGCACAGGGGTAGCGGTCGGCGGTAGGGGGGTGTTGGTCGCGGCCACGGTTGGCGTCTTCGTTGGTGTGGGGGTTGGCGGCGGTGACGCGGGGCCGCAGGCCGACAAAATCAGTGTGACAACAACGATTCCGGTCAGCAGGCGCAAGAATCGTCGGTACCTGTTGGATTGCCTCATCTTTCCTCGTTACTTCGGCATGTTGCGCAGCGCATCATAGGTGGGCCTGCCATAGATCTTGAACGCGCTTTGCTCGCCGGATTCGAAGTTCAAGTTCCACAGGAACATCGGGCCAACCCAGCCCCAGGAGCGGGCAAGCTCGTAGGCGCGCACAGTCCAGGCGGCCTGTTCGTCGGCCGTGTTGTCGGCTGCATACTCATAGCCAGGATGCGGGTTGCCGGAAACGGCCCAGCCAAACTCGGTGGGCCAGATGCGCTTGGCGCCGTCGCCATTTGCCAACATGACATTGCGATAGCCCTCCATCGTGCCGCGGAAGCACCAGGAGTGGTGTCGGTTGTCGAAGGGGCCGCGATAGATGGCGCCGGCATCGGAGACCGAGCGCCAATCGCCGTCCGGCGGGCAGTTGAACCCGCTGGGGTGCGCGCCGATGGCGTCGGAATAGCTGCGCAGCCCGGCGCGGTACATGGCCGAGAGGTAGGCGACATCATCCATCGCCAGCGGCGCGGGCGCGCCGGTCGGCGTCAGCGCACCGCTGACCACGATCATGCCCGGGCATGCGCCCTTGATGGCGCGGTAGGCCGCGGCCAGGAGCTGCACGTAACGGCCTGGGTCAAGCGGTTCCCCGCCCCATTCGTACCACAGGTTTTGTTCGTTCCAGACCTCGATGGCCTGCACGCGACCGCAGTAGCGGCTGGCAAAGCCGCGCACGAAGTTGGCATAGGTGCCCGGGTCGGCCGGCGGGCCTTCGACATCGAAGTTGCTGTTGCCAGCCCGCGCCCACTGCGGCGCCTTGACGATGCTGGCGAGGATGCTCAGCCCGTTACCGTTGAAC
Organism: Candidatus Amarolinea dominans; assembly: GCF_016704685.1. Classification (NCBI taxonomy): domain Bacteria; kingdom Bacillati; phylum Chloroflexota; class Caldilineae; order Caldilineales; family Candidatus Amarolineaceae; genus Candidatus Amarolinea; species Candidatus Amarolinea dominans. The sequence goes on along the minus strand of NZ_JADIZS010000042.1, from coordinate 8,463 downwards.
TGGCCGATCATGTCGTCCAGGCCGCCGAAGTCCACCTGGCCCGGCTGTCCCTCGAAATCCTTCCAGGGAAGCTGGAAGTTGATCCAGTTGAAGCCCATGTTCTTGACCGCGCCGATGATGAAGCCCTTGTCTGCGCTGGTCTCTACCTGGATGCCATAGCCAAAGAAGCCGGCCGCGCGCACGTTGGGCGCGGGCGCGGACACGTTGGTGCGTTTGACCGTCGTCTGTGGCGGCGGCGCGGGCGCAGCTACCTCGGGTACGGCGCTCAGGCTGCTGTTGGCTTTCACCAGGGAGGCGCTGACCCAGCCCTGCTTGTCGCCGGTGGTGCAGCAGACCTTGAGCCAGGTGGCGCCCTTGTTCTTACCGATCACTTCCAGCGAACGGCCGAGCGTGACGCGGCCCAGGATCGTGTAGGCGGTGGAGGGACCAGAGCGTATATTGACCAGATCGCCGGTGACGGTGGCGGTGGGGCCAGGGGCAAGGGCGGGGCGGGCGACCGGCGCCGGTTGGGGAAGCGCGGCCAATGACACGGCCGGGAGCGCGGTGAGCAGAATCAGTGTGAGAAACAGGGCACGACGCAGCACGAACAGACGAGACATAGGGTCCTCCTCACGAGAGACTGAGAGACTGAGAGACTGAGAGACTGAGAGATTGAGAGATTGAGATCGCACCTGAAGGGCGTGACGGCCAGGCCATAGATTAGTACACGAGCAGCAGGAGAGGCGCATCGGATCAGCGCCTCTCCTGCTCGGATTCACTTGGGCATGCGGGCCAGGGCATCGTAGGCTGGCCGCCCGGCGATGCCGAACTGCGCCAGCTCCGTGCCCGGGTTGGTGATGCCAAAATTGATATTCCAGAGGAACATGGGGCCAACCCAGCCCCAGCCACGCGCCATTTGGTAGGCTTGCACCAGCCAGGCGGCCTGCTCTTCGGGGGTGTTGTCGTTGGCATAGCCGTAGTTGTTGTTGAAGGCCGGGCCGATCGCCCAGCCAAACTCGGTGGGCCAGATGCGCTTGCCGCCGTCGCCGTTGGCGATCATCACGTTGCGGTAGCCTTCCATGGTGCCGCGGAAGCACCAGGAATGATGATGGTTGTCGAACGGGCCGCGGAAGGAGGCGCTCGGGTCTTGCACCGTGCGCCAGTCGCCGTCAGCCGGGCAGTTGTAGCCGCTTGGGTGGGCGCCGATGGCGTCGGCGTAATTCTTCATGCCGGCGCGGTACATCGCCTGCAGGTACTCGATGTCATCAATGGCCTTGCCGCCGCCGCCGCCCGTGGGCGTTGGCGCGCCGCTGACCACGATCATGCCCGGACACGCTCCCTTGATGGCGCGGTAGGCCAGTTTCAACATCTCCACATAGCGGCCGGCGTCGAGCGGCTCGTTGCCCCACTCGTAGTGCAGATTTTGCTCGTTCCACACCTCGATGGCCTGCACGCGGCCGCAGTAGCGCCCCGCGTACGCGCCCACGAAATCGGCGTAGTCCTGCAAGTTCTGCGGCGGGCCTTCATCCGAATAGCCGTAGGCCGGGTTGCGCGACCAGTTGGGCGCCTTGACGATGCTGGCCAGGATCTTCATGCCGCCGCCCGCCAGGGTGTTGACGATGTCGTCCATACCGCCCCAACCGTAGTCGCCCTTGCCGCCGCCTTCGAAGTCCTTCCAGGGCGCCTGGAACTTGACCCAGTCGAAGCCCATGTTGCGGGTGGCGTTGACCACATAACCCAGGTCGGCGCCGCCGTAGACCTGCGCCTGCACGCCGTAGCCAAACCCGGCGCCGCCACTAGGGCGCGGCGCGGGCGGGTTGTTGGCCGCCGGCGGCGCCGCGGGCGCAGGCGGCCGGGTGGGCGCGGGCGTCGCGGTCGGGGCCGGCGTGGGGGTCGCGGTCGGTTCCGGCGTGTCGGTTGCCACCGGGGTGTAGGTGGCGACCAGCAGCGCGACTTCACCGGCCGGGCTGACGGGGCGACCGTTTTCCACAATGACTGCATTGATCTGATACTGCGCGCCTGGGCTATCCGGCGCCTTGAACGCGTAGACGCTGTTTTCGCTCAGCGGTTGGCTGGAAACATCGGTCACCTGTCCATCAGCGCCCTTGACGGTCCAACTGATGCCGAATTCGCTCTGCTGCGCCGATGGCGCGCCCTGCTGGAAGGTGGTCAGCATGCGCCACAGTTCCGGATCGGTTGCAGGCAGATAGTCCAGGGTAGCGCCTTGCAGGTGATACTGATTGACCAGCGCAAACTTGTGGCTCAGGCTGGCGGCATTTTCCAGCCAGACCGTCCGCTCATAGCCCTGATCGTCGCGATAGCGATAGGTGTAGGCGCCGATGGCGTCATCGAAAGTCAACTGGCTGGTGGCGCGCTCGGCAATGACCTTGAGATCAATCTGTTCGCCCGGCGCGGCCACGCCTTTGGTGGCCTGCACCTGGCCGACCAGCGGCTGCAGGGCTTCATCGTAAGCCTTGAGCAGATAGTAGTTGCCCGAACGCTCGATGCTGCGGCCGGGCAGCACGATCTGAATCTTGCTGCGGTTGACTTCGCCCACGGCCCATTTGAGCAGGGTGTGCATCTGGCCGTCTGGCGCATAGGCCTGCGGATTGCTGATGGCCGGGATGCGGAAGGTGTCCACCACCGCGCCCAGCTCACGCCAGAGGTACGGCCCGGTTTCCCAGCGATCCGCCGCCACCTGGCGCGGCTCCTCCACCCGCACAGAGACCTTCTTGTCCTGGGCGTGCAGCCTTGCGGCCAGTTTGGTCACAAAGGCGACATAGTCCCCCGCCAGTTCGGCGTTGATCCCGCGGTAGTCCAGGTCAATGCCCTTGTACAGGTTGCTCACCAGCAACTGCTCGATGGCGCTGATCTGCTTTTCCTGCTGCTCCGCGCTGACCAGCAAGTTGGCGATCAAATCGGTGCGGATGGAGCCGTCATCGCCAAAGTTACGCAGGGTGGGGACCACCGCAAAGGAACTGGCTGCGTCGGCGGGCAGGCCCTGTATGCTGCCCTCGATGCCACCGTCACCGGCCAGGCGCAGGCCCACCGGGTTGACCTCCACCAGCGCGCCCTTGCCGGCGTCTGGCAGCGGATTGTCCGCGGTGACCAGTGCGGCGGCAACCGGCGGCTGCGCGGTGGTCTGCATCACCATGAAGGCCGCGGGGACGGCCGTCAGCTTCGACTCGATCGCGTCATCCTGCGGCACAATCTGGCTGGGGATGTAAGACCAGGCAGCAGCCTTCGGGTCGTAACCGTAGAGGTCGAGCGTTTCATAAGGTTCGGAGTCGTTGGGGATCGGTACGTGAATGACAGCCTGGGGCGGCTTGGCGCCGCGCACGCTGGTCTGATAAAGCGGACTGCGCGGGTTGACCGTGTTTGGCAGTTGCTCGGCCGCTTTGCGCAGTTCCGCACCACCCTCACCGGCCATGAAGGGCTGGCGCGAGATGCTGGTCAGGCGTATCTGCGTCGTGCCTTGCGTCATGGCCTCGGCAGGCACCGTGACCGAGGTGCCATCGGAGTCAACCACCGAGCCACCCTGCTCGCCCACGCGGGTGAAGCCTCGGGTCTGGGTGCGCTCGATGAGAGAAACAGGGGGGAGAATCAGGCTGAAAATGACCAGCCCGGCAATAGCGAGATTCAACAACCAGCTTCCGTTGCGGCTGTTGAACCACCGGGTCAGGTTTGGATAGAGGTCAGACGAGTTCGCGGTTTGCTGCATTGACAAAACGCCACTCCTTTCGTAAATTTGTAGTCAGATATGAAAAATGCCTCATACCAGTGCGTGTGCCAACACCCCGGCGCACTCCATAGGGTACGACGCGGCCGGCGTGACGAACAGCGGTCTCTGGTCGAGGCGCTCATCAGACGAAGGACGATGACTGCCCGTCCACGTTTGAATAGGTTCGGCGCACAGCCCTCTCGGCAGAGCAACACAGGGAACTGGGCGCCTACTTGTACGTCTCACATCGGCGTACTCCAACATGGTTGACATTCTAGCATAGCGATTGGGATTTGGCAAAGTGACAGACGAATGTGACGGCGCCGCCCCAATTCCAGATTTCGCCCGTTTTGCAGTATACTTGGGATCCGGCAGCCACCGATGGAAATCCGATGGAAATCAGAAACGATGGAAACCCGAAATCCGAAACGGAACCGCGATCGAACCGCCGCACCCGCTTCGCGGGGTTTCCGCCGGATTCATCCGATGCCGGGGGGCAGGTTGAGCAGTAGGTACGCTTTTTGAGATGATACCGCTACAGGATGTTGTGCATGCCGCGTAAATTCGATTGGACGTTCATCGGCCTGGGTGTGGGCCTGGTTTTCTTGCTTGGCCTGGGCTTGATCTCGCTCTATGCTTATTTCAGCCTTGATACGACGCCCGCCAACGCACCGGACCTGACCTGGGAGGAACCGTGGCGCGGGTGGATGGCGCGTTCGTGCCGCCAGACCTGGGACTGCTGCCCCTGGCCGGCGATGCGGTGGATGACGCCGTGCGCCGGGCGCTCGCGGCTAATGAACTCGATGCTGGCTACGCCCTGGTGGTGCAGTCGCCTGAACTGACCGATGCTCAGCGCGCCGGCCATCTCCTGCTCCTGAGCAGGTCTTTCATGACCAGCCAGCAGCCCGCCAAGTCAGCGCTCTGCTTGCGCCTGACCCAGGAGGTGATTGCGCTCAGCCCCGCGCTGCCCGACATCGCACGCGCGGAGACCGCCCTGCAGGTCGCGGAGGGCTGGCGCAAATTGCAGCAGCCGAGCCTGGCACGGGTTAGCCTGGATTTGGCCGAAACCCTCGCCATCAGCAGCACCTATCTGCTCGACCCGCAGCGTGTGGACATCCTGACGCGTCTGGCTGCCGCGTACATTAAAATGGAAGACCAGCCGCAGGCGCAGGCGCTGCGCCAACTGGCGAGCAAACTACCCCCGCGCAGCGCCCCGCCCCAGCGTCCGCCTGACCTGGCGCTTGACCGCTGGCGCGCGCCGCTGGCGATTTCCGAGACCCTGACCGCCACCATCGAGGCGCGGCGCGCGACCGTGGATGGCCTCATCAACGGGCTGCTGGCGGGCCGTCAACTGACCGATGCGGATGTCATCCGCCTGGAGCCGCAGTTGGTGGCAGAAGACGAGCAGCGCACGGCGTTCTATCGGCAGATCGCAAGCGATGCCGCGCAGACGCCGGAAACCCAGGCCGCGGCGCAATTGGCACTGACCAACTGGCTGACCTTCAAGTGGCGGGTGGCGCGGCTGGATCTGCAGGTCAGCCTGGCGCCCGCCTGGGAGGCGCAGCGGGATGAGATCGAGGCGCAACTGGTGGAGGCCAACGCCAACCTGTTTGCCCTCTACCGCGACCTGGCCAGCGCGCTGCCCGACAGCGATACCGTCAGCCGGGCGCGGTTGGAGGTGCTGCGCGCCGAAATTTTGCGCGGGCGCCTGGGGCTGTATCCCGATTATCCATTGGATGAGCTGGTCGCGCGACTGAATGAGGCGCAGGCGGGATTGGAGCCAGGCCTCGGCCCGCACGTCGCCCTGCGCAAGGTGGATGAACACCTGATCTTCACACTGGCAACCCGGTAGGACCCAAGAGAATGCCACATACATTGTACATTGTGGGCACGCCGCTGGGCAACGCGGCCGATTGGTCGCTGCGAGCGCAGCAGGTGCTGGCGGCAACGCCGGTCATTGCGGCCGAGGACACGCGCGTCACCGCGCGGCTGCTGGCCCACTGCGGCATCAGCGGGCCGCGGCTGCTCACCTACACCGACGCCTTTGCGCCCAAGAAGGCGCAGCGCCAGGCCGAAGTGCTGGCGGCCCTGCAGGCAGGCGATGTCGCGCTGGTGTCGGACGCCGGGATGCCGGGCATTGCCGATCCCGGTTCCGAACTGGTGCAGGCGGCCATCGCGGCCGGGCATCGGATCGTGCCGGTGCCCGGTCCCTCGGCGCCGGTAACTGCCCTGGCGGCGTCGGGTTTACCCGGCGAACGTTTCCTCTTCCTGGGCTTCCTGCCCCGTCAGCGCGGCGAACGGCAGCAGCTGCTGCGTCAGGCCGCGGACGAGCCGGGCGCGCTGGTCTGCTTCGAGGCGCCGCATCGCCTGCTGGACTGCCTGCAAGACCTGGTTGCGGTGTTGGGCGACCGCCGCGTGACCCTGGCGCGTGAATTGACCAAGGAGCATGAGGAGATCTGGCACGGTCGCTTGGGCGAGGCGCTGGCACGGTCGCAAACCCAGGCCCCGCGTGGGGAATATGTGATCGTCATCGAAGGCGCGCCGCCCGCGCCGGCCGCGGAGAGCGGCGCCTGGCCGGTTGGTCAGGTGCGCGAGGCGCTCGCCATCCTGGCGCAGGAAGGGATTGACACCCAGACAGCGCCGCGGCTGGTCGCGCGGCTGGCCGGCTGGCGCAAAAAGGACGTCTACCGCCTGCTGGTGGCAGACAGGGATGCCGCTGACCCCCAGGGGTGACGCCTGACCGCTATACGCTCGACCGGCTGGCCGACGACTTGCTGGATTTCGCCGAGCCGGCCGACCTGCAGCGCTGGTTTACCCGTTACACGACGCAGTAGCCGCACACTGTCTCCCCAGTGAAAGCGAGGCGGCGGCTGGCAAGGGGCGGTTGGAGTAGACGCGACGACGCGATGGCTCCTGCCGCTCCCTTGTGTTCCTCGCCCCGGTTGCCGACGTAGCTACGCATCCACTCCTGCGCCAGCCCCGTCAGGTTGAAGCCCACCGTGCCGCCTGCCACGTCGTCCTGCACCTGCCCGGTGAAGCGGCGCTGCGTCGGCGTCGCGCCGAAGGTGTAGCGGCTCTCGCCCCACGGCTTGTAGCGAATCTCCGACAGCCGGCCGCCGGTCTCGCTGACTGTCAGCGCCGTGCTGCCGAGATGATCGGTCGCCAGCCAGCGCACCGCCCCGTTGACCCGCAGCGCAATGCGCTGACCGCCGGCCTGGTAGTACTTCGTGATCGTCGTGCTGCTGCCGCTCGTCATCTTCTCGTAATTGGCGCCGATATAGACCGTCACGCGCCGCGGGGAGTCGGCCATTCACCCGGTTCCCGTCCGCGTCATAGGTGTAGCTGCGTAGCACCCGTGCTTCCTGCTTCCACCTGCGCTGCATCGCTAGGTTCTCCACATCGTAGACCGGCGGCGTGTAGGTCACGCCGCCCACCGTGCGCCCGGTCATGCTGTGCCGTTGCAATCACAGCTGAGACGTTGCTGCTGCCAGCCTGCCACCGCATGCAGCTTCGTCGCCGGCGTCCCTGCCCGGCGCAATTCCCGGCGACGAAGCACCGTACACATAACTCCCCACACACTGGACTTACTCGCCGTCGGCATTCACCCTGCCTGGACTGCACATTAGATTCGGCCACGGAAGTATCTCAGGCTTCATCGGCACAATGGGGTGCAATTATTTAGCGATATCTGAGTTTCCACTGGACCTAGGTGCGAAGCGAGAGCCATAGGAGCCCTCCGATGAGAGATCCTAGTATCCAGAAGGCATGCAAGCATAGTACGTGCGTGAAATCTAGGGACTAAACAAGTCCTGTGTCTTACTCAGTGTCGGCAAGGCATAGCAAATTCCAGTATATACTACCGCTCCCAGAAAGCTACCACCAATAATACGACATAGAACACTAAATCGTACACCAAGATCACGGGATGATCAACAAAACCAAAAGCGACTCAAGTAAATCGCTACGAACAATCCCGCCACCATACCTGCATAAGGACTCAAAGCGGTTAGCAATCCCTTGTACTAGACAAATGACCTCATAGACCGCCAGATATGATCCCTCATGGTTGGGCAGTCTACTCAACCATCCACCAAGCCTTGCTGTATCGCCTCCTGCAAGATCTTGTTCTCCAGGCATCACAGCCGCCTATTGCAATACTACGTACGATTTCTCAAAGACATCCGGTCTATATTGAGAACTCGCCTTCCATCTTGACGGTCCATATACCGGGTTGATCAAGGCGCAACTGCCAACGAGCCATAGGCATGTCGCTTCGAGCGTTATCGCACTTGCTGACCCTGGCGTAAAGGAGTTGGCACTAGCCATCCTGCGAACTTGCCACCTCAAGCCGCCCATAACCACACCTGCAGTCATATCTGCTGCTATGGCCCCGTATCAACTAGTCCTAGCTGCCGTGCTTGCTCCACGACCGATTTTTGTGGTTCTTGCCCATAAGCTGCTCAATGCCAGCTTGAGTGGAGTGCTTGAACTTGACCTCCGGCAGCGGCCAACGCCACCGAGAGCCACTCCAAGCAGAGAAGCACCTGCTGGAGCCTAAGCCCAATGTTGCCCCGCCACAAGACCCCCAACAGCCGCTCCCCTACTCTAGCCCAGTTGACATCCCGAATGTCCTTTCGATCCACGATCAATGGCTGCCCCAGTCGACAACGCCACCGGCGATGAAACCCGCCACTGCTACGCATGCTATCGTCGAGATGCCATCAATGCAATGTCCTGTCGGATTCACTTGGAACCTGAGAGGT